>CAIOCH010000512.1 GCA_903856525.1 uncultured bacterium
ACAGCGATCGGATGTGAGTCGCACGCCAGTTCCCGAACGACCGCCACGCGCCGATGTGCCGCGCGTCGCGTGCGCCGAGCACGGCATCTCGCAGGCAGCGACGCCGTGCTCGAAGCCCGACTCGCGCTTCACCGCACTCTTCCACGCGGTCCCAACCCGCACGACTTCCTGAAGACCCCAAAAACACAACCGCCCGCTTTCGCGGGCAGTTGCTCCATTCGTATCACCAGAGGGCGCCGCCGCAGCGGCGACCACTCCATGCCGAGCGCCGCCGCAGAGGCGACCACCCAGGCACGATCAGCGCTTGCTGAACTGGTAGCGGCGACGGGCGCCGGACTGGCCGTACTTCTTGCGCTCGACCTTGCGGGCGTCGCGGGTGAGGAAGCCGTGCTCGCGCAGGATCGGCTCGAGGGTCGAGTCGAAGTTCATGACCGCGCGGCCGAGGCCGAGGAGGGTCGCGCCGCACTGGCCGGTGGTGCCACCGCCGCAGGCGTTGACCTTGACGTCGACCTTACCCTTGAGGCCCGTCTTGTCGAGCACCGCCATGATGAGCTGCCTGTCGCGCTCCTCGACGAAGAACTCGGCGAACTCCTTGCCGTTCACCTCGACCGCGCCGGCTCCGGTCTTGATGCGCACGCGGGCAACGGCCGTCTTGCGGCGGCCCGTACCCCAATACCAGCCCTTCTGATCGGGGCCGCGGAGGATGCGCGTCGAGGTCGTGGCGGTCGTGGTCGTGAGGTCTTCCATGGTGTCTTTCGTTCGCTCTGGTCCGCGCTCGTGGCGCGCAAGGTGCTGGGTGTGCTGAATGCGGTTCGATTACTTGGCAGCGGCGCGCGAGTTGGCGCGACGCGGAGCGCTCTTGAGGCGGGCGGCCTTGATGGTGCTGGCGTCGGGCTTGCGCTCGGGCATCGCGTGCGCCTCGGGGCGAACCTCGAAGGCAACCGGCGACTGGGAGTCATGGGTGTGCGCGGCGCCGGCGAACACGCGCAGGCGCGCGTGCAGCGAGCGACCGAAGCGACCCTTGGGGACCATGCGAAGGATGGCCTCGCTCACCAGACGGCTGGGATTCGAGTCGATCTCCTGACGGTACGAGCGAATCTTCAGACCGCCCGGGTAGCCCGACCAGCGACGGCGGGTCTTCTGATCGAGCTTGCGGCCCGTCAGCACAACCTTCGAGGCGTTGGTGACGACCACCGCGTCGCCCGAGAGGACGCCCGGCGTGTACTCGGGGCGGTGCTTGCCCATCAGCACGGTGGCGACTTCGGTCGCGAGACGACCGAGGGTCTTGCCTTCGGCATCGACGTGACGCCAAACGGTCTTGATCTCACCGGGCTTTGCACTGTAGGTCTGACGAGGCATGTCTTGTCCAAATCGTTCGCCCGCGAAGCCGCGAATGGTCGCGCCGGCGCGGGTCAGTCAAGGTGTGCACGGATCGCCGTGCGGAGAATCGGCGAGGATACCACTCCACCCGTTGATGTCAAGATCGTGGCGTGCCGACCGAGGGGGTGCCGAAACGACTATCGTGCCGCCACATCGGTGATTGGGCGCGAAGTCGCGTGAAATGTGACCGATAAGTGCTGATGGTGATCGCATGACTCCCAACGAACGCGCCCGCAAGTGGTTCATCTGGTTCGCCATCCTGCTGGTCACCGTCGGAGCAGTGGTCCTGCAGCAGATTCGGCCGGACACGGAACCGGCAGAGTCGGCCGCGATGACCGATGCCGCAGAAACCTCCGATGCAGACCAGTCGGTGGCGGACGCGGCGTCGACCGAGCCGCCGCTGGAGCCCGTTTCGCTGCAGGCCGAACTCACGGCCAAGATGACCGTGGCGCTGCAGGTACTGCTGCCCACTATGCCGCCCGACCAACTCATCGGTCAGGCCGAGGCGTTGGAACAAGGCGGCTTTGCCGACCGGATGGGCCACGCGATCCTCGTTGGCCGCGTGCAGGGCTGGGAGCGGGGTGTCGACTCCGCGATGGCCGCGCCCCTGCCCGAGGAGTCGGTCGAGCAGGCTCGCGCACTCCGCGGCAAGGTGGTCGAGGCGATGGAGCTCCGTTCCGCGCTCGCGGCCGGTGGCGATGCGGCGGGAGATGGTGCGCGCTCGCAGTCCGAGGATCTCGCCCCGCAACTGGGCTTCTTCGCGAAGGCGCTCGGGCCCGATGCGGCGGCGGAGGCGATGCCCACGCTGCTGGCACTGCTCGTCGCGGGCGGCTGGTACCTGCTTGCGTTCCTGGGTGGACTGGTCTCGCTCGTCGTGCTTGGCGTGCTGCTCGCACTCCGCAAGATGACTCCCGCGTTCACCCCCGCACCGACGGCGCACGCGGCGCTGGTGCTCGGCGAGACCTTCGCGCTGTGGATTTCCCTTTTCCTGCTGCTGCAGGTGGCGGCGGGCGCGGTCGTCGCCGCGATCGGCGACGCGGTGACCACGCCCGTGCAGCTTGGATTCTCGCTGTGCGCCATGTTCGGCTCGCTGGTGGCGCTCGCCTATCCGCGGCTGCGCGGCGTGTCGTGGAGCGCGCTGCGCGAGCTACTCGGCCTGCATGTGGGCCGCGGCGTGGTGCGTGAGACCATCGCGGGGCTGCACTGCTACGTCACCGCCGTGCCGCTGCTGGTGGCCGGGCTCATCGTGTTCGCCATCCTCTCGGCCATCGCGCAGGCGGTGAGCGGGGCGGCCGAGGAGCCGTCGCATCCTGTGGTCGATCTCCTCGGCAACGCGGGGGCGCTTGAAATCGTCATGCTGTTCGCGCTGGCCAGCGTCGCTGCGCCCATCGTGGAGGAGATCGCGTTCCGCGGCCTGCTCTACGGTCACCTGCGCGGGGTCGTGGAGCCGCGGATTCGCCTGCTCTCCGTGCTCGTCGCCGCACTGATGTCGAGCGTCGTCTTCGCCATCATCCACCCGCAGGGCGTGCTGTTCGTGCCCGCGCTGGGCGGACTCGCCGTGGGCTTCTGCCTCTTCCGCGAGTTGCGCGGCAGCCTCATCGCGCCCATGGTGGCACACGGCGTGAGCAACGCGGTGACGCTGTCGATCGGGCTCACGATGATGTCGTGATGCGGGATGTCGCGGGTCGGATCAGAAGCAGGCCTTCATGAACTGCTCGCGCACGATGCGCCCCTTCTCGACGGTGTAGACGCCGCACTCGTGGGCATCGGCCTCGGTGCCGTCGGGCATGCGCACGCGGCCGGTGTAGACCACGGTGAATCCCGTGGAGCACACGAACGGTCCGGCCGCCCTCATCGAGAGCACCGTGAAGTTCTCCTTCCACCACTTGCCCTTCTCGAGGACGCCCTTCCAGCCTTCGAACACCGAGCCATCGTCCTCGATCGACTCGATCTTGCGGTGGTACCAGGTCGACTCCGCCTCGTCGCTCTTGCCCGCGTTGAAGAGTGCGACGAGCGACTCGCCGATCTCCTGAGGAGAGGGGCCCTTGCCACTCGAGAGCTTCTTCTTGCGGACATGCTTGAAGCGGGGAGCGCCGGCGTCGGCCTCCTTCTTCGCGGTGCGCTTGGCTTCCTTGTCCTCCTTCGCGGCGGCCTTCGCAGCAGCCTTCTCCGCTTCGGCCGCGGCCTTGCGCGCAGCCTTCTCTGCCTTGCGGGCGTCCTTGGCGGAGGACTTCTCCGTGGTCGCGGTCTCTGCGGTCAACTCGGGTTGCGCGGCATCGCTGCTCGACGACTTGTTCTTGCTGGACTTCTTCTTGCTCGGCATGGGTGGTCTCGGCTTCTGGGGCCGATGCTAGCCGCCGCCGATGCGAACACACTTCGCTTCCTGCGGTGGAACGCGATTCTTCACATGCGATGCGGACCTTCGACGACGGCACCCGGCCGCCCCGTTGCTACGGGATGGCTGGTGGCGACTCAGTCCTCGCTGAGCTCGACCGTCCAGTACGCCTCGTCGAGGAAAGCCTTCCAAGACTCGTACTTGGGGCTGCCGAGTCGCAGCGAGATGGCGGGGTTGCGCTTGGGCTTGACCGGCTCGCGGACGAGCCGCACGCCTGCCTGCTCGGGCGTTCGTCCGCCCTTGCGGGCGTTGCACTTCACGCAGGCGCAGACCAGGTTGGTCCACGAGTTGCCGCCACCCTGCACGCGCGGCTTCACATGGTCGAGGGTGAGCTCGCGGGTGGGGAACGTCTTGCCGCAGTACTGGCAGCGGTTGGCGTCGCGCGCGTAGATGTTGCGGCGGTTGAGCTTGACCTGCTCGCGGGGCAGGCGGTCGAACGCGAGCACGCGCACGATCTTGGGCACGGCGATGGAGATGCGCGCGGTGCGCACCCAGTCGTGGTCCTTCTCCTCGAACTGCTTGCGGAACTCGCTCAGCTCGGTCCACGTGGTGAAGGGATACGAGACATACGAGCCGTCCTCGACGGCGATCACCTCGGCGATTTCCTTGGCGAGGAGCACGAAGGCGCGACGGGCGTCGATGACGCGGATCGCGCTGTAGTAGCGATTCAGGACCAGGACCTTCGCATCCAGCCCACCGGCGCCGTCCGAAAGTCCGCACGACAAGCTCGTCATCGACTCTCCATGTCGCGGACTCCGTTCCGCAGACTGGAAAAGTCTATACCCCGCGCCGCGGAGCGCAACGGAAACATGTGGATTCGGTTGGGAAAGCCCGCGCAGGCGCTACACGCCAAGCAGCGTGCGCTGCGCGTCGAGCGCGCCGGGAAGCAGGATCAACGGGATCTCAGGCGGCACGTGCCGCGCGAGCAGTTCCGCGACCAGGGCCGTGGGAAGGACGCCCTCGCCGAAGCGCCGCTCGGTGAACAGGCCGGTCTGGGCGCCCGCGGGATCGGGTGCGATGTCGGTGAGGAGCACGCCAGCGGCGATGGGCCCCAGGTGGGCGAACATGCGGGCGAGATGATCCTCGGCCTGCGGCAGCATGGAGGGGGCCAGGAGGTCCGCGGGTGCCAGAAGGACCTCGAACGGGCCCCCCGCGCGGTCGCGGAGCAACTTGACGCTCGCGTGCACATCGCCGAGCACATGGCGGTGGTGGGGGCGGAAGCACAGCGTGCGTCCGTGGGCGCGCAGCGAGGGCTCGACCTCGTCGCAGAAGGCGCGGAACCGCTCGTGGCCCGCCTTCATCCATGTGCGCGGGTCGTCGCCGAACGGGGTGTCGGCGAGGGTCCCCGAGTAGCTCACGATGCGGCGGGCGGGGAGCTCGGTGTCGGCGATCCATGCGTCGCCGAGCGGGTTGGCGTCGAGGAACGCGCCCCACGCGGTTGGTGTGCCCGTGGCGGAGGTGCCCGCGGCCGACATGGCGATCTGTGCACAGCACGGCGCCTCGAGGGCGAGCATGCGGGCGAGCGCGGCGGCGTCGTGCAGCAGGTGGATCGGACGCGGCACTCAGCGGCCCTCGTAGACGCAGCGGCTGGTGCAGGTCTCGCACACGATCACCTGCGACAGGAGCGGCAAGGTCGGCTTGAGCCGGTCCCAGACCCACTTGGCGAGGATCTCGGCGGTGGGGTTCTCGAGACCGGCGATGTCGTTGAGGCAGCGGTGATCGAGGGTGTCATGCAAGGGCGAGATGGCCTTCTTGATGTCGCCGTAGTCGACGAGATAGCCCCTGGCCGGATCCATCTCGCCCTCGACGACGACCTCGACCTTGAACGAGTGCCCGTGCATGCGGCGGCACTTATGGCCGTCGGGGAAGCACGGGAGGAAGTGGGCGGCTTCGAAGGTGAAACTCTTGGCGAGGGTGACGCGCATGTCTGTGTGCAGTGTAGTCGCGAACCAACGCTCATCGGGACGGTGCACGGCACGTGCCAT
>CAIOCH010000513.1 GCA_903856525.1 uncultured bacterium
CATCGCGCTGGCGCTTGTGTTCGGTGCCATGTTCCTCTCGTTCTTCGCCTTTGGGTTCGAGCGCACGGCGCTGGTCGCGACGGTGGCGTTCTGCGCCCTGGCGATCTTCGGCGGTCCGGTGTGGCTCGCCTCGGTCGGCGACGAGGAGGATGAGGCGCGCGGCGACGGCGGCGGCAACGGCAACGGCCCGTTCGGCAGCGGTGGTGGAGCCGGTCCTCGGTGAAGTCCGGTGTCCGTCGCCGCGGGGTAGCGGGGCTGCTGCGCTGTCGGCTACCGTGCGGCGATGCCCGTCGACCACCGAGTCCCCATTGCGCTCACGATCGCAGGATCCGATCCGTCGGGAGGCGCGGGGCTGCAGGCGGACCTCAAGACCTTCCATCGGCATGGCGTGTACGGCGCAAGCGTGGTCACGCTGCTGACGGTGCAGAACACGCTGGGCGTGACGGGCATCGAGTTCCTCGCGCCGGCGTTCGTGGCCGCGCAGTGCGACGCGGTCATCGGTGATCTCGCTCCCGCTGCGGCGAAGACAGGCGCGCTCGGGCGCGCGGACATCATCGAGGCGGTCGCAGGGGCGGTTGGATCGTGCGGGATTCCGCTCGTGGTCGACCCCGTGATGTTCACCAAGCACGGTCATCCGATTCTCGAGGACTCCGCGGTCGATGCACTCGTGCGGCGGCTGCTCCCGCTGGCCCACCTCGTCACGCCCAACCTGGCGGAGGCATCGAGGTTGGCCGGATTCGCGGTCGATTCGCCCGAGTCGATGGAGCGGGCGGCCCGGGTGATCGCGTCGCTCGGACCGCGGCATGTGCTGGTCAAGGGTGGGCACCGCGAGGTGGGTGCGATGGATCTGCTCTGGTCCGATGGCCGCGCCCACGTGTTTGCGTCCGAGCGCATCGCCTCGACCCGCACGCATGGGACCGGCTGCACGCTCTCGGCGGCGATCACGGCGCGGCTGGCGCTGGGCGAGGAGCTCGTGGCCGCGGTGGCGGCGGCACGCATGTTCGTGCGCGCGGCGATCGCCGGCGCGCCGGCGGTGGGCCATGGCGTTGGTCCCGTCGATCACTTCGCGTCCATCACACCGATCGCCGCTGCGGGAGGTGCACATGGGCGGTGATTCGATGCAGGAACACGGCGGGAACGACGCCTGCGCGCTGGGCTGGCGGTTCGATCACTCGTACGCGCGGCTTCCTCCGGCACTCTTTGCGCGCGCGCAGCCCGAGTCGTTTCCCGCGCCAGGGCTCGTGATCCGCAACGATGCGCTCGCGCGCGACATGGGACTCGATCTCTCCCGATGCGACGACGGGCAGCTCGCGCGGCTGTTCAGCGGCCAGCACGTGTCGGCCGGCGCGGACTGCATCGCGCAGGCGTACGCAGGGCACCAGTACGGTCACTTCACCATGCTCGGAGACGGCCGGGCGCTGCTGCTGGGCGAGCACGTGGTGCCCGGTGGTCGTCGGCTGGACATCCAGCTCAAGGGCTCGGGTGTCACGCCCTTCTCGCGTCGTGGCGACGGACGCGCCGCGCTCGGGCCCATGCTGCGCGAGTACATCGTGAGCGAGGCGATGCATGCACTCGGGGTGCCGACCACGCGAAGCCTCGCGGTGGTGACGACGGGCGAGTGGATCGAGCGCATGGGATCCAAGCCCGGTGCGGTGCTGGTGCGGGTGGCGGCGAGCCACATCCGCGTAGGTACGTTCCAGTACGCGGCGGGACTCGAGGATGTCACCGTCCTGCGCGCGCTGGCCGACCATGCCATCGCCCGGCATGATCCGGCGATCGGCGAGGGCCCGCTGCGGTACGCCGAGTTCCTCCGCGCGGTGATCGCGCGGCAGGCGGACCTCGTGGCGCGCTGGCAGTGCATCGGCTTTGTGCACGGCGTGCTCAACACCGACAACACGCTGGTGTCGGGCGAGAC
>CAIOCH010000514.1 GCA_903856525.1 uncultured bacterium
CGAAGATATCGGCAGTCGGGACCCTCGGGGATACACCCCTACGGCCACGCTTCCGCCCGCCGTCTTCAATGTTCCGAACCGCCCTCAGCCGATGAGGGCTTGTCCGAGACACCCGTCCGATGGAGCTCGTCCGCATTCCGCGCTGAGCATCTTCTGGCAGGTCGGACTTCGAGGAACGGAGAGAGCCAATCCGTTCGCGCGGAGTCCTGTCGAGGAGTCCTTCCGAGTCGTTCGTCCGAGGAGACGCCATGGAGCAGAGCCAAGACCGCATTCCGTCCGCCGGCCCGAGCCACGCCCGCTACACCGTCGATCCCATGTACAGCTCGGTCGTCGTGTCGCCGGGGCATGGGCGCGCCGACGAGCTCGCGGCGGAGGGTCACATCTACGAGGTCTCGCTCGATGGCCTGCGGTTCGAGCTCGATGTGGCGCTGCCGATCGGCGCCCCCGTCACGGTCGCCATGTCGCTTCCGGGATGCACCTCCACGATCGAAGCCTGCGGCCGCGTCTCCCACGTGTTCGACGAGACCGATGATCCTGCGGCGCGCCGCATGGTCGTGTCCTTCGAAACCTTCGCGGATGGCGCCCGCGCCGCACTTGCGCGGTACCTCGACCAGAAGTGGCTGCGTCCCGCCTGTCCCGATCGCAACCTCGCCGGCGAGCCCGTCCCTGCGGGCATCGCGCACGACGAGGATGTTCAGCAGACCTGCGAGGTGATGATCGAGACCGCCGACGCGGCGTCCAAGTCATCCAAGAGGCGCAAGTCGGCAAGCGCCGCGTAGAGTGGTCTTCGGGCCCTCGCGATCTCCTCGATCTCCTCCACCACGCCCCGGCCGGTCAGGCTGGGGCGGTCGCCTTCATGGGACCGCAGCCTCGCGGCGAGCACCGCGATGTCCGGGTCGAGGAACACGACGAACGCCCGTCCACCCCGGCGCTCGGCATCCAGCCTGTAGGCCGCTCCCGGCGCAGTCGGGGTCCCGCCACCCAGAGCGAGTACCGCGGGTGGTCCGTCGAGCGCCGCGGATAGTGCTTCCGACTCCGCCGCCCGAAAAGCCGCCTCGCCATGCTGTAGGAATGCTTCGCGCACCGTGGAGGATCCGAGGATGACGCGCGTGCGCTCGTCGAGATCCACCCAGTCCACCGTCAGGGCGTCCGCCAGGGCTGCGGCCACCGTCGACTTGCCTGACGCGCGAAGCCCGATGAGCACCACGTGTCGCCCAAGCGGGCGGCAGGTGCCTTCCGCTGTCGGCAGGCGATCGGAGTTGCGGGGATCAGTCGTCATGTGGGCACCACGCGGGCAGACCTGCGATCGGCTTCGATCGGCGCCCAGCGGGAAAGAACGCGCGGCCATCCGCCCTCGGGGCCATTCCCAAGGCCGCGGGCCGGGACTCGGGGCCACCGGGCCGGGATTCGCGCCACGGATCCTGCCAGACACAGGTCCTGCCAGCCACAGGCCCTCCCAGCACGGGCCATCAAGCATACGGCGTGGGGAAAAGTAGACACGGTGGGGAAAAGTAGACACGCGGCCCTGTGGAGGGCCGCGTGAAGATGGTTCGAAGTGCGCGACCCAGGCGAGGGAGGTGCCCGTTGGCACGTTCCGCCGGATCAATCGGTTCGATCAGCGCGTCTTGAGCGTCCGACCGAGTCGGCGCTTCGAGTTGATGATCTTGCGGCCCTTGCTCGTCGACATACGAGCGCGGAAACCGACCTTGCGAATCTTCTTGATGCGACTGATCTTGTGCGGGTAATGCATAAGGACCTCGAGCGGGCCGTCAAGGGTAGCAGAATCCACCACCCGCCGCAAGCCGCAGTCGAAGGGGGAAATGCAGCGAAGTGGCCGGGCGCGCTCCCGCAGAGCGAAAGTCAGGTTAGATTTCCATGGTTCGATGCCCGTCCTCCAGCCTCCGCGGCGTTCGCGGCGCCTGGAGAACCCGCTTCGAGCCCATGCAGGAGCCCCTTTGGGGGCGTGGTACACCATGAGCGAAGCGATCGAGCTCGAGGTCATCGAGCAACGCATTGGTTATCGGTTCAACGATCAGACCCTCCTCGCGCAGGGCCTGGTGCACGCATCCATCGCAACCTCGCGGGTGGCCAGCAACGAGCGCCTGGAGTTCCTCGGCGACGCCATCCTCGGCGCGATCGTCTGCGAGCACCTCTACCGGCGGTTTCCCATCGAGCTCGAGGGTGAGCTCACCAAGATCAAGTCGAACGCCGTGAGCCGTCGCGTCTGCGCCGAGGTTGCGGTCGACCTCGGCCTCGCCGACGCCGTGCAGCTTGGCAAGGGCATGGGTGACCGCACGACGCTGCCGCAGTCGCTGCTGGCCGCGCTGTTCGAGTCGGTCGTCGGCGCCATCTACCTCGATGGTGGCATCGAGCCCGCGCGGGTGTTCGTGCTCTGTTCGCTCGAGTCGCGTATCGACGAGTCGGCGCGCTTGGGCCACCAGCAGAACTTCAAGAGCGTGCTGCAGCAGTCGCTCCAGCGCAAGGATCTCGGCACGCCCGCCTACATCGTGCTCGACGAGAAGGGGCCTGATCACGCCAAATGCTTCGAGATCTGCGTCGATCTCGGCCAGCGCCGCTTCAAGGGCTGCTGGGGCATGAGCAAGAAGTCGGCGGAGCAGCTCGCGGCCCTCGAGGCGCTCATCGAACTCGGATTCGCCGAGCGCAACGATCAGGGCGAGGTGCGCCTGGTGCACGCAGCCTGAGTCCGCGCGATGCGACGTCGGCCAATGGCTGCGCAACATCCGCCGCCGGCGTGTTCAGCCGAAGATCAGCCAGACGATGAGTGCGGCGTCGACCGCCATCGCCGCGATGACGGCGCCAATCCACAGGAGCGTGTGGTCGCGGGCGCCCACGGATGGCAAGTTGGCATCAGAGGGGACGGGTGGGACGATCGCAATCGTCGGAGCCGCCGTCTCGAGGGGTTCGCCTCGACGGGCCCGGTCCTGGACGATCGCCAGGATGAGGTTCGCGTCGAACTCGCGGATCCCCAGCCGCTGCGCCAGCGCGAGCAGCCGACGGCGGTCCTCGTATGCCAGCACGGCACCCTGCAGCGCCTGCTGCGTCTGCGTCGCCAGTTGCCACCGGGCGTCGGTCGGATCGAAGCCCCGATCCCGCCCCGCCTCGCGTGCCAGCAGCATCTCGTGCGCCACCGCCTGGCGAAACAGCTTCTCCGACCGCGCATCCCGCAGGGGATGGGGCGGACGATCGAGTCGGAGTCGACTGGTCGGTCGCGTGCGCATCTGGAGGCCGTCGGACAGGGCCGAGCATACGCGCGGTTGCCGCGGATGCGACAAAAAGCCGGGCGAGTCGCCTCGTTCCCCGCCTGATCAGCCGTCATAGAGCGAATTCTGCGCGCGAACCCGCGAGGGGCTCGGCTCACTCCGCCCCGTGGCGCACGAGACGTCCCTCGACCAGGAACACCGTGTCCTCGGCGATCGCCGTCACGATGTCGGCCAGGCGCTCCAGCCGCTGCGCGATCGACAGGAGCTCGATGGCCGCCCCCGACTTCTCCACATCGGTCTCGATCCACTCCCGTGCCCAGGCGACCGTCTCCTTGTTGAGGTCATCCACGTACTTGTCGGAGCGACGCACCTCGAGGCAGAGCTTGATGTCCTCGTTGGAGAAGGCGACGAGCACGTTGCGCAGCATCCCGAGCGCGGCCTCCGCCATCTGCACCAGCGCGGGCGGATACCGGTAGTTGCCCGCCTCGACCAGCCGGATCACCCGCTTGGAGATGCCCTTGCACATGTCGGCGATCCGCTCGAGCTCGTTCGACACCCGCATGGCGGTCAGGATCATGCGCAGATCGCTCGCCACCGGGCTTCCCAGCGCGAGCAGCCGCATGCACTCGTTCTCGAGGTCGAGCTGCATCTGGTCGATCTCGACATCGCCCGAACGCACCTTGCGGGCGAGCTCCGTGTCGCCGTCGCGCACCACATCGATCACGCTTGCCACGCGCTGCTCCACCAGCGCCCCGAGGGCGAGCAGGTTGCGGCGGAGGTCGATGATGCGCGACTGGAGGTGGACGGGCATGGGAGTGTCCCCGAAGAAAGGCGGGCGGCCGGGCGATCCTGGCGTCGGAGCATATGCACTCAGCCGAAGCGGCCGGTGATGTAGTCCTCGGTCTGCTTGTTCTTCGGCTTGTTCCAGATGGTTTCGGTAGCGCCCGACTCGACCAGCCGTCCCTCGAAGAAGAACGCCGTCTGGTCCGACACGCGCGCCGCCTGCTGCATGTTGTGGGTCACGATCACGATCGTGTAGCGGTCGGCCAGCGTCTCGATGAGCTCCTCGATGGCGAGCGTCGATTTCGGGTCCAGCGCCGAGCAGGGCTCGTCCATGAGCAGGACCTCCGGCCCCACGGCGATCGCCCGTGCGATGCACAGCCGCTGCTGCTGACCACCCGAGAGGCCCAGGGCCGAGCTGTGCAGGCGGTCCTTGACCTCGCTCCAGATCGAGGCCGACCGCAGGCTCTGCTCGACCAGCTCGTCGAGCTCCGCGCGGGTGTAGCTCTTGTGGAGCCGCGGACCGAAGGCCACGTTGTCGTAGATCGACTTGGGAAACGGATTCGGCTTCTGGAACACCATTCCCACCCGTCGGCGCAGGTCGACCACGTCGAGCGACTTCGACAGGAGGTCCTCGCCGTGCAGGTCGAGCGTTCCCTCGGCGCGCGCCGAGGGGATGGTGTCGTTCATGCGGTTGATCCACCGCAGGAAGGTGCTCTTGCCGCAGCCCGAGGGCCCGATGAACGCCGTGATCTGCTGCGAGGGGATCTCGAGCTCCAGGCTCCTGAGCGCCTGGAACGAGCCGTACCAGCTGGAGAAGCCGCGCACGGTGATGGCGGTCTGCGTCGGGGCGGTTGGCTCTGCGGTCTGCATGGCGGTACCTGGCGTTGGGAGCGTCGGGACGGTCGGCGGGGGCCGCGGAAAGGACTACTGGAGCGGCTTCTGCAGCTTCTGGCGGATGAACACGGCGATCCCGTTGAAGAGGAACAGGACCACCAGCTGCAGGATGATGGCGCTCGCCGCGATCGCATGGAACGACTCCTGCGGCCTGCTCGCCCAGTTGTAGATCTGCAGCGGCAGCACGGCGAAGTCGCTCATGAGGTTCTCGGGTGCGCCCGAGACGAAGAGGGCGCCTCCGAGCACGAGCAGGGGTGCGCTCTCGCCGATCGCGCGGCTCATGGCGAGGATCGCGCCGGTCATGATGCCCGGAACGGCCGCGGGGAGCGTGATGCCCCAGACCGTCTGCCACCGCGTGGCCCCGAGGGCGAACGCGCCAGCGCGCAGCGAGCCGGGCACCGCCCGCAGCGCCTCCTGGGTGGCGATGATCACCACGGGCAGGATGACCAGCATGAGCGTCAGTCCGCCCGCGAGCACGCTCGAGCCGAAGGGGATGCGCAGGAAGAACAGGCTCTCCTCGCTTCCGAGGCTGATCGCGTCCTCCACGTTCGTGCCGAAGGCGCCGAACATGCGGGCGAATGCCGTGAGTCCCAGGATGCCGTACACGATCGACGGCACGCCCGCGAGGTTCATGATGTTGGTCTGCACGATGCGCGTGAAACGGGTCTTCTGCGCGAACTCCTCGAGGAAGACCGCCGTGGCGACGCCGAGGGGCAGGGCGAGGAGGCCGCAGATGGCGCACACCCAGAGCGAGCCCATGAGCGCCACGAACACGCCCGCCTTGTCGGCCTTGCGCGAGGGGAGACCGGTGAGGAAATCCCACGACAGCCCGCTCCAGCCCTGCACGAAGATCGCCAGCAGCAGGATCGCGAGCACCAGCATGGCGATGCTCGTCGCCGCCAGGCACAGCGTGAGGAAGGCCCTGTTCGCCAGGAGTCGCGTCGAGGCGGAGCGCACCGCGGCCATCAGTCGTACTCCTCGCGGAATCGGCGCAGGATGTACTGCCCGATCATGGTGAGCACGAAGGTCATCACGAAGAGCGTCGCCGCCACGGCGTAGCTCGACTTGTACTCGACCCCGAACGCGGGCGCATCGCCGAGGAAGATCTGCACCATGTACGCGGTCATGGTCTGCACCTCTGCGGCTGGGTTCGCCGTGATCTGCGCCACACCGCCGGCGGCCAGCGCCACGATCATGGTCTCGCCCACGGCGCGCGAGATCGCCAGCAGGAACGCAGCCACGATGCCCGACAGGGCGGCGGGCACGACGACCTTCACCGACACGTCGAAGCGCGTCCCGCCGAGCGCAAAGGCGCCGTCGCGCAGGCTGCGGGGCACGGCGCGGAGCGCATCCTCCGAAAGCGAGCAGACGATGGGGAGGATCATGATGCCGGTGGCGAGACCGGCGCTCATGGCGTTGTAGCTGCCGAAGGTGTCGGGGCTCAGCCGCTGCAGCAGTGGGGTGATGGCGGTGAGCGCGAAGAACCCGTACACCACGGTGGGCACGCCCGCCAGGATCTCGAGCGCAGGCTTGAGGGTGGCGCGCACCCGGGGCGACGCGTACTCGCTGAGGTAGATGGCGGCGATCAGGCCCAGGGGCAGCGCGAACGACGCCGCGATGACCGTGACGAGCAGCGTGCCGGCCACGAGCGGCCAGATGCCGAAGTGCTTCTCGGCGCCGAGCAGGGGGTTCCACTCCGTTCCGCCGAAGAACTCCCCGAGGGAGACCTCGTCGAACTGGAAGAAGCCGATCGTCTCCTTGGCCAGCACCACGATGATCGCCGCGGTGACCAGGATCGAGAAGCAGGCCGCCGTGGCCAGCGCCCCCACGATGATGCGCTCGCGCAGGACGCGGGCGGCAACCGACTTCGGCCTCCCGAGCTTCGAGAGGTCGCGCGCGTGGGGGTTGGTCGGAAGGGAAGTCACGAAGCCGTCGAGGGGCGGGGGCCGTTCCCCGATGCAGGCCATCGGGGCCACCGCCAGGAGGTGCGGTAGGTCAGGTCGGGGCGGTCGGTCGGAAGGGCAGACAATCTACCGCGGATCGGCCTCGACGGCTGCGGAGCGAGCAGGATGATCGGGGGGTGTGAAGCCGCCGCTCGTTGCCGGCGTGCGTTTCATGAAGACGGCGCGGCGGCTTTCGCCGCCGCGCCGTGCAGGCAACGCCCTGCGGCGTGGCGCGCGCCCCGCCGCAGCGTGGTGCGCCCCGCCGCAGCGTGGTGCGCCCCGCCGCAGCGTGGTGCGCCCCGCCGCAGCGTGGTGCACCCCGCCGCAGCGTGGCATCACTCGTAGACCGTCGCGAGGGGACCCTGGACGGAGTCGCCGCTCGGGGTGGTGAACTGCGTGCCGGTGCGGCGCGCATCCCAGTTCTTGGTCACCTTGGCGTAGACCGCGTCGGGCAGCTTGACGTACCCGACGTCACCCACCAGCTTGCCCGCATTCGCGAGGTAGAAGTCGACGAAGGCGTCGACCTCGGGACGGTCCGCGCTCTTCTTGTTGATGTAGACGAAGAGCGGGCGGCTGAACGGCGCATAGGTTCCGTTCTCGATCGAGTCGGTGCTCACGGCCACGGGCCCCTTGCCGCCGTCGATGGCCACCGACTTGACCTTGTCCTTGTTCTCGAAGTAGTAGGCGCAGCCGAAGAAGCCGATCGCGCCCTCGTCGCCGGACACGCCGCGCACCAGCACGTTGTCGTCCTCGGACACGCTCATGTCGGCGCGCACCGAACCGTCCTTGCCCACGGTCACCTCGCGGAAGTAGTCGAAGGTTCCCGAGTCGGTGCCGGGCGAGTAGACCTTGACGGGCTTGTCCGGCCACTCGGGATTCACGTCCTTCCAGCTCTTCACGCCACCGGACGCGGAGTAGATCTTCTTGATCTGCTCCACCGTGAGCGAGGTGCACCAGGTGTTCTTCGGGTTGACCACGATGGTCAGGCCGTCGAACGCCACGGGCAGCTCGATGTACTCGACGCCTGCCTTGGTGGCGGCGTCGGACTCCGACTTCTTGATCGGGCGCGAGGCGTTGGAGATGTCGATTTCGCCCGCCGAGAACCGCTTGAAGCCGCCGCCGGTGCCGGAGACGCCCACGGTCGGGCGGACCTTGGGAGCCTCGGTGCGGAACTCCTCCGCAACGGCCTCGGTGATCGGGTAGACCGTCGACGAGCCATCGATCTTGATGGCACCCTTGAGGTCCTTCGCCGACTGGGGGGCGGGACCCGCTGCAAGCATGGCGGCGGAGGTGAACAGCGCGATGGCGGAGATGGCGGTCAGGGGCTTCGAGACGTGCATGGTGTGCTCCTGTAAGGACCAAACGGAAGTATCAACCGAATCTTGACACGCGGAATGGTCGCCATGCCGTGTCAAGGTTTCGTAAAGTTCGTGTTCAATGGAGGGGAAATCGCGGTGCAGCGGCGCGCTTCGGATTCAGCCGACCGCGCGCGCGCCCTCGCGGGTGTGCGCGCGCGGAAGGAAGAGGCTAAACCTGCTTCCCTGCGAGACTTGGCTCGTCACGTCCACGCGCCCGCCATGGATCGTGGCGATGTGCTTCACGATCGCCAATCCGAGTCCTGTGCCGCCCTGGGTTCGGGCCCGCGCCTTGTCGACGCGGTAGAAGCGCTCGAAGATCCGCGGCAGGTGCTTGGCGGCAATCCCCGGGCCCTGATCCTCCACGCTCAGGCGCACCAGTTCGCCCTCGTCGGCCACCTCAATGGTGACCTGGGTGCCTTCCCCCGAGTACTTGACGGCGTTGGACACGAGGTTGGCGAGCGCCTGCTCCGCCAGCGATCGATTGGCGAGGACGAGGGTGTCGGTCTGCAGCCGAGTCACCACCTTGATCGACTTGGCATTGGCGGCGGACCCGAGATCCTCGACCACCTGCCGCACGATATCTCCGGCGGGCATGGGCAGCCGCGCCAGGCTCTGCTTCGCCTCGGGCTCCTCGAGGAAGGCCAGCGTGAGGATGTCCTCCACGATGCCCGAGAGGCGCACGGTGTTGCGGTGCACGATCTCGAGGAACCTGCGCATCTGCGCGGGGTTATCGACGCCGACCTGCAGCAGTGTCTCGACGTAGCCCTTGATGTTCGTGATCGGGGTCCGCAGTTCGTGCGACACATTGGCCGCGAACTCGCTGCGCATCGACTCGAGGCGGCGCATGCGGGTCACATCCACGAGGCTCACGACGAGTCCGGGCGGCTGCGACTCGGTCTGCAGCGGCTCGCAGCAGATCTGCACCTCCACGGGCTGCTCGAGCTCGAGGTGCAGTTCGCCGTCGAAACGGCCTTCCGCGGCGAAGGCGTTGCTGATGCTGCGGTTGAGCGCGGGGTGCCGCACGACCTCCTGCAGCAGGCGCCCGCGCGCCGAGGTCTCGTCGAATCCAAGCAACCGCTCGGCGGCGGGGTTGGCCGAGATCACGCGCTGCATATGGTCGAGCGCGATGACGGCGATGGGCGTGGCGCGCAGGATGCGATCGATCTCCGCCAGGCGGTCGAAGGCGCGCGACTGGCGCTGTCGTTCGACGCGGACGCGGCGCATGCTGGCGCTGGCCAGACGGTCGAGCAGTGGAAAGCGCTCGTCCTCGCGGAGCGACGACTCGTCATCGAGCAGGGCGCGCTCGAGGCGCCGTTGGCTGCGGGCGCGGAGGAGCGATGATCCCAGCCATGCCGATCCGACGATGGCCGCCGCGATCCAGCCAGTCGCCGCGGCATCGGCGCCATCCGCGGGTGCGGATGCCGCTGCTTGCGCGAGAGATTGGATCGATCCACTCGGAATCATCGGTTCCCATCATTGCAGGTCCGAGGCTGCATCGGCGCGGCGATGCGTCGGCGCTCCCTCCTCCGCGGAGCCTTGGACCCCGCGGAGTCCATCACTCCTCGTCGCGCGTCCCCTCCGAGAACCGATAGCCCACGCCGCGGACGGTCTCGACGCACTCGGCCATGGAGCCGAGCTTGCGGCGCAGGGCGGTGATGTGGACGTCGACGGTGCGGCTCGACAGCACGGTGCTCTTCCCGTGGACGGCGCTGATGATCTGGTCGCGGGTGCGCACGAATCCGGGGCGGCTGGCGAGGTAGTGCAGGATGCCGAACTCGGTGAGGGTGAGGTCGGTCTTGCGGCCCTCGCACATGACCTCGTGGCGGTCGAGGTCGATGATGAGCTTGCCATCGAGCAGCACCATGCGGTCGGTGGTCGGCGCGGGCTCGTCAGCGATCCCCGCCCGCCGCAGGACGTTGCGGAGTCGGGCCATGAGCACCCGCGGACTGAACGGCTTGGTCACGTAGTCGTCTGCGCCGAGCTCGATGCCCGCCACCACATCCGCCTCCTCGCCCTTGGCGGTGACCATGACGATGGGGATGGTGCGGGTATCTTCGGACTGCTTGAGCTTGCGGCAGACCTCGAGCCCGTCGAGGTCGGGCAGCATCAGGTCGAGCACGATCAGGTCGGGCTTCTCGCGCTTGATCACATCGAGCGCGATGCGGCCGCTGTGCACCTTGCGCGCCTGCATGCCCGCCCGCTCGGCGTGGAACTCGATGAGCTCCGCGATCTCGGGCTCGTCCTCGACGATCAGGACCTGTGCCTTCGCATTCGACATGGACGGTAAGGTAGGTGTCCGCGGCTTCGGCCTGTGAAGGAATCGTGAAGAGTCGGTTCAGACCTGCGTGTTTTCCGCGGAAATCGCTGCTTCAATGCGCGCCGACTCCGGCACGGCCGAGCGGACGCCCGTCACCTGCGGCAGCGAGTAGCGCACGCCGTCGTCGGCCAGCGCCCCAAGGATGGCGATCTCGGTGGGCTCGCGCATGTGGACGGGCAGTCCGTGGGATTCCGCGGTGGTGCGGACCACCGCGCCCGTCCGACGGGCGAGGGCGTCCGTGAGCGCGCGGTTCCGCGCCGAGCCGCCTGCGACCAGGATTCGCGGGCAGTGCGCAGGCACCTCGGCGGCGAGCACGCGGGTGGCGGCGTCGGCGATCGCCTCGACCACCGTCCGACATGCGTCGTCCGGAGGCAGCGCGGCGGTCCACTCCACCAGCCGATCCGCCTCATCACCCGTTCCGAGCGAGCGGCGGCCGGACGGGCGGGTCGACTCGGGAGCGATGGCCAGGGAGATCCGCCGCGCAATGTCGTGCGCGCAGGTGCCGCGCACCGCGGCCGCACCGTCGCGGTCGAACGCGGCGCCGAGACGCAGGCGGGCCACCCGGTCCAGCAGGTGGTTGCAGGCGCAGGCGTCGAAGCCGCGGATGTCGGATGCGCCATGTCTTCGCCGTGGAACGAAGGTGGCGTTGATGAATCCGCCGAGGTTCATCACGACGGCGTTGTCATCGCCGCCAAGCAGGATCCAGTCGGCGAGCGGCGTGATGGGTGCGCCCTGTCCGCCGCTCGCGGTGTTGGCGCCGCGGAGGTCGTAGCGCACCCCGCAGCCGAGGCGGACGGCCACAGGCCAGGGGTCGAGCAGCTGCCAGGTGAGTGGGGGGGCGTGGAAGACGGTCTGTCCGTGCAGCACCGCAAGATCCGGCTGCACGCCCGCGGTCGCGCAGAGTTCGGCCAGCGCGTCGGCGTGCGCCTCGCCGAAGGCCCGCGCGATCCGCGCGAGCTCCCCCGCTGGAAGGGGCTCCTGCGATGCGACTCGGCGGAGGTCGCCGGTGAGCGCCCCCAGCGGATGCGAGAGTCCGGTGACGAACCTGGCCTCCATGCCGAGTCCATGGCCATGGATCTCCACCAGCGCGGCATCGAGGTCGCCGTCGATGCTGGTGCCCGTCATGGTGCCTGCCACGAGCCGGATGCGTGTCGGCGTGCGGGATGGCACGGCGGCGGTGGACGAGGACATCGCGTGCGGATGCATGGCGGCATCCTCGCGTTGCCGCGGCCCCTCCGCAACCGCGGATTCCCGTACGATTTCCCCTCCATGGTCAAGCGCATCCTCGTCACCGGCGGCGCCGGCTTCCTCGGCTCGCATCTCTGCGATCGCCTCGTGGCGATGGGGCACGATGTCATCTGCCTCGACAACCTCTTCACGAGCCAGAAGTCGAACATCGAGCACCTGCTCGACTGCAAGAACTTCGAGTTCATCCGCCACGATGTGACCGAGCCGATCATGCTCGAGGTCGACGAGATCTTCAATCTCGCCTGCCCGGCAGCGCCCGGCCACTACCAGTTCAACCCGATCAAGACCATGAAGACGAGCGTGCTCGGGGCGATGAACATGCTCGGCCTGGCCAAGCGCGTGCGCGCGAGGATCTTCCACGCGTCCACCAGCGAGGTGTACGGCGACCCCGATGTGCACCCGCAGCCCGAGAGCTACCGCGGCAACGTGAACCCGATCGGTCCGCGTGCCTGCTACGACGAGGGCAAGCGGGCGGCCGAAACGCTGTTCTTCGACTACCACCGCCAGAACAAGGTGAACATCCGCGTGGTGCGCATCTTCAACACCTACGGGCCGCGCATGCACCCCTACGACGGCCGCGTGGTGTCGAACTTCATCCGTCAGGCCATCGCCGGCGAGCCCATCACGATCTACGGCGAGGGCACCCAGACGCGCTCGTTCTGCTACGTCGACGACCTGCTCGACGGCTTCCTCGCCATGATGCAGGCGCCTGACGACTGTACG
Organism: uncultured bacterium; assembly: GCA_903856525.1. GTDB lineage: Bacteria > Planctomycetota > Phycisphaerae > Phycisphaerales > SM1A02 > QWPT01. Next base: position 12,488 of record CAIOCH010000514.1, read on the forward strand.
GGACCCGTGAACCTCGGCAACCCCGGGGAGTTCACCATCCGCGAACTCGCCGAGATGACGGTGGAGCTGTCAGGCAGCTCCTCGCCCATCATCAAGGCAAAGCCGCTCCCGGCCGACGATCCGCTCCAGCGCAAGCCGGACATCACCCTGGCCCGCGCGCGTCTCGGATGGGAGCCCAAGGTTCCGCTGCGCGAAGGTCTGTCGCGCACGATCGCGTACTTCAAGTCGATCGATATGGGGCAGTTCCGCGCACCCACGCCCAACTACTGAGATGTGCGGGGGAGCTGGTTGTCGCGTGGATGTTCGCTGGGATGTTCGCGTGGATGTTCGCGTGGATGTTCGCTGGGGATGTTCGCTGGGGATCTCCGCCGGGGACTTCCGTCGGGGTCTCCCGCGGGACAGCATGGACGTCACGCTCCGCAGGCTCCCCATGATCCGAGGAGGATCGCGAGGTCCTGCGCATCGGTCGTCCCGTCTCCTGTCACATCGCCCTTCCCGGAGCCCCATGCGCCCAGCAGGACAGCGAGGTCGGCGGCATCGCGCGTGCCGTCGGCGTTGAGGTCGGCGGCACAGTCGGACTGCGGTGCGATGGCCGCAAGCGCGAAGTCATCGAAGTAGGCGAAGGCGTTGAGGGCCCCCGGAGTCGCGTCGGTGGCGGCGAGCAGGTTCGTGGCATACACGCCGCCCGCAAGCGTCGTCGTGTGTTCCGCCACCGAGGTTCCGTTCAGCAGCAGTTCGCCGTGTCCGGTGAGCACATTCCATCGGTAGACGAACGAGTTCCAGCTGTTGAACGCCACAGTCACTCCGGTCGGAGTGCGGTTGGCGGGCGCGTAGCCTCCGTTGAGCAGCGAGATCTCACCAGTGAGCGCATGCACCACGAATCCGCCCGAGGTCTCGATCACGCTCCGCGAGACCATCATGCCGAAGGCGGAGGACAACTGCTGTCCGCCGGGGATGAAGAGCTGCACGCGCGATTCGAGTACATCGTTGCCCCCCGCGCTGGCTGCCGCCCACTTGCCGCTGTTCGCAAGATCGAGCCAGGCCTTGGTGCGCCCGTTCAGGAAGCGCTCGGTGCAGAGCCGCACCATGCGGCCACGGCCTCCCACGGGGCTGACGCCCGCGTCGACCCCAGGGCCGATCACGTTCGCGGCGATCTGTGGTGCGTTGACTGCTCCGCTCACCGCCCAGGATCCACCGGTGCCGATCCATGCCAACTGGCCGGAGAGGGTTCCCGTGCCGTAGCCGTTGAAGTCGAGCGAAACGATCTCGCTGGCCCGGGCGGAACCTGCCGCTGAGAGCAGGGTGGCGCCCGCGAGGAGGGCGGTTGATGCAGTGGCGGCAAACGGAGGCATGGGTGGAAGTTACTCCGTGTTGTTCGCGATGCCCTGCGCCATGCCGAATTCACGCCAATGTCGCGACTTCAGCTGGTGCTGGAATTGGGGGGACGGAGACCCCGAAGAGGACGATGGGAAAATTTGTTCGGAAAAAAGTAGGGTGGGCCTTGCGGTGCGGGCCGATGTGGTAATGTACGAACATACACCGAACAGAAGAGCGGATTCTGTTCGGATAGATGGACGGCTTCCGCACCATGCACACAGTTCGGGCGTGAATGGCATACCGACCACCGTGAACCGATCATCGGGGATGGTGGTGGCGCAAAAAGCGCCTGATTTCGGGACCATCGCGCCCCCAACCTGCCAGAGAAGGGGATACAGATGGTCGCAGCGACTCAGAACGGAAAGAACAGCACGCCCACCAGCGCCAGCCCGAGTGCCAGTGTCAGTGCAAGTACCACCCCAAATGCCACGCCCGGCACCCGGCCTGCAACAGGAACGACTCCGATGCCAACCCCCACCAATGCCACGAACCGTCCGTCCACCAGCATCGAGGACAAGCCTCGTGTGGCAGCGCCAGCTGCCGCCCCTGCGCCCGTGACCGCCAGCCCGATCTCCAAGGCCGATGCCGCCAAGCAGGCCGAGGAGCGCAAGGGCAAGCTTGCCGCCATCGAGCGCGCCATGGGCGCCATCGAGAAGGCGTACGGCAAGGGCTCGATCATGAAGCTCGATGGCGATTCGCTGGCGCCGATCCCGTCGATTCCTACCGGCGCGCTCAGCCTCGATCTCGCGCTCGGTGGCCGCGGTCTTCCGCGGGGCCGCATCATCGAGATCTTCGGCCCCGAGTCGTCGGGTAAGACGACGCTCGCGCTGACCGTCGTCGCCAACACGCAGAAGTCCGGAGGCGTCGCCGCATTCATCGACGCCGAGCACGCGCTCGATCCCTCCTGGGCCAAGCGCATCGGCGTCAACCTCGACGAGCTCCTCGTGTCGCAGCCCGACACCGGCGAGCAGGCTCTCGAGATCTGCGAGATGCTCGTGCGCTCCAATGCGGTCGACATCATCGTCATCGACTCGGTCGCGGCGCTCATCCCCAAGGCCGAAATCGAGGGCGAGATGGGCGATTCCGTCGTCGGTCTCCAGGCCCGCCTCATGTCGCAGGCCATGCGCAAGCTCACCGGCGCCATCGCCAAGAGCGAGTGCATCGTGATCTTCATCAACCAGCTCCGTGAGAAGATCGGCGTGATGTTCGGCTCGCCCGAGACCACCACCGGCGGCAAGGCGCTCAAGTTCTACGCATCGGTCCGCATCGACATCCGCCGCATCGGCGCCATCAAGGACGGCGAGTCGAATGTCGGCAACCGTGTGCGTGCCAAGGTCGTCAAGAACAAGATTGCGCCTCCGTTCCGCGAGGCTGAGTTCGACATCATGTTCAACGAAGGCATCTCGACCACAGGTGACCTCGTCGATATCGCGGTGGAAGAGGGCATCATCGACAAGGCCGGCGCGTGGTTCAGCTACAAGACCACCCGCATCGGCCAGGGCCGCGAGAACGCCAAGGCGTTCATCAAGGACAACCCCGCGATGTTCGCGGAGATCCGCCAGCGCGTCATCGAGAAGCGTCTCGCCGCGAACGAGGCGGGCCCCAAGAAGGGCCCCGCTCCGAAGAGCGGCGGCGATGACGACGATGAGTGATCTCCGGATCTGAAGTACACGCGCTTTGCGCCCAGCAGAGCGGCAACACACCGTGTCGGAGCGGTGCAGCCGTCTCATGGGCGCGGGCGCCAAGGCAGCGGTGCCGGGCGTGGTCCAGTTCCGTGCGTGCGTGATGCGCGTGCGATGCTCTGGGCCCGCCCGGCCCACAGGCCCATTCGCGTAGCGCAGGCAGGGCGATGAGAGGCTCCTCGCGCCCTGTCTGCGTTTTTCCTCGGGGTCAGCGCTTGGCGCCCCAGCATCCGCCAAGAGGCGGCGACGAGGGCCTTCAGGGTGAGGTGGGTACCCATACGAGGGCCCGAAGCCGCGCCTCTCTCGAGTGTCTTGCGCTCGAGTTGGGCGCGACATTGTCCACTTGGACGTACCGCCGTCGGCGCGTTGCGATCGCTCGGGAGCTCGCTGGCAACTCGCATCCGTATCGACTTCGCGGGCGCCATCGCACCCGCCATCGAAGGCGCCATCGGGGGGGCTCGCTCGGTTCGGCCGATGCGGCTGATGTCAGATTCCGTGCTGCACCTTTCTGACAACAGATCTGCGGCGCTTCAGGAAGCCGTCGGGGCTGACACTGGCCTCGGATGGAGAGCCAGGGTGGCGAGATGGAGGAGAATCGCGTCGCGGAGGTGCCCGCGGTCCCGCGATCTGAACGCCATCCGCGTGATCCGTCGGATCGGCGGGCTCATCGACTCAGCCGCCTCGTCCCGCCGGTCGATCACGACCGCCTCGAGGAACGCGGTGAACCGCGAGCGGGGCTCCGCCCACGGCGTCGTCGCTCGCGCAGGGCTTGCAGCACTTCGGACAGCTGGCCTCGCCGCGGTGCTCGGCGGAGACCTCGGCCGTGCCGGCCACGACGAGGGGTCGTCGGGGTGGGAGTTACCCACACGAAAGCCTGAACGCCCTGAATAAGTACGGGCTTGAAGCCCGTCTCGGATCCTCGTACACTTCATCCCCCACGCGGTCGTGGCGGAATGGCAGA
>CAIOCH010000515.1 GCA_903856525.1 uncultured bacterium
CGCGATCCACCGCAGGAGGTCGGGATAGTCGCGGTCGATCGCGAAGCTGTCGGCCTTCATGCGCTTCGAGTTGGAGAAGGTCGGTGGGTCGCAGACCACGATGTCGTACTGCTCGCCGGCGGTCGGCCCCGCCTCGAGCCACTGCAGGCAGTCGGCGTGGATCACGCGGTGGTCGCCGTCGACCGCGAACCCGTTCAGCGCGAGGTTGCGCTCGTACCACTCGAGGTAGGTCTTCGACATGTCGACGGTGGTCGTCTTCACCGCGCCGCCCGCGCGCGCGTGCACGCTGAACGCGCCGGTGTAGCTGAAGAGGTTGAGCACGCGCTTGCCCGCCGCGCGCTGCTGCACCGAGAGCCGCGTGGGCCGGTGGTCGAGGAACAGCCCGACATCGAGGTAGTCGGAGAGGTTCACCTCGAACTTCAGCCCGTGCTCCTCGACGGTCTTCACGCAGCCGCGCGAATCGAAGCGCTCGTACTGGTCGCGGCCACCGTCGTCCGCGCGCTGCCGCCCGCGGTACTTGATGAAGAGGTGCTCGCGCGTGATGTTCAGGCCGGCGAGGATCTCGGCCTCGGCGTCCTGGCGGTACGCGCGCTCGCGCTCGAGGGTGTCATCCTTTGTCCGGTGGAAGAACCACGCGACGGCGTCGCCCCCTCCGCCGGGGGAGCCGTACCAGTCCACGATCATCGGGAACTCGGGGATGTCCTTCTCGTAGAGGCGGAAGCAGGAGATCCCCTGCTTCCTCGCCCACTTCGAGACATGGCGCATGCGGTTGTCGAGGCGTTCGCCGAGCATGGCGTCAGGCGAAGCTCGGCAGCTCGAAGCCCTTGCGGTACTCGCGGGTCACGCAGGTCTTCGTCGCCTCGTCGTTGTTGGTGAAGGCGAGCTTCGACTTGTCCCACACGAGCTCGGTCTGCGGGAAGCGCGCGGCGCGCGAGCAGAGCAGTCCCGCCTCGGCGATGCCGGCGGCGTAGGAGAACGGCGTCTGCACGAAGCCGTCGGTCTTCCGACCGGGTCCGCCGACGATGGCGTCGACCCACGCGTGCCAGTGGTTGCGCGCGGTGACCTTGCCGAGGCCCTTGAGCGTCTTGAAGTCGACCTGCTTGCCGCCGATGTAGAGCTCGATGGCGCCGCCCGGCTCGACCACGATCACGCCGCCCTCGCACACGATGAGCGTCGCCGAACCCCAGAACTTCCCGGGCGGCAGGCCGAGCTCGGCGCGCGACGGCGCCTGGCTCTGGTCGCCGTAGTGCACCACGAAGCGGTCCTTGGCGAACATCGCGCGGTTGGGCTGCTTCGACACGTCGTAGGTGAGCGTCGACATGACGCCGCGCGCGTGGTAGAAGTCGCTCGCCTTGAGCGTGTGTGCCTGCACCGAGACCGGCGACGGCAGGTCGTACGAGAAGTAGATGATGTCGAGCAGGTGCGTGCACCAGTCGCCGAGCTGGCCGGTGCCGTAGTCCCACGACGAGCGCCACTGGAGGCCGATCAGGCCGGGGCGGCACGGCGCGTCCTGCGCGGCGCCGAGCCACAGCGGCCAGTCGATGTTCGCGGGCGGCTGGATCGGGTCCTTGAGGCCGCCGTACCAGAAGTAGCCGTCGGTGCCCTCGCCGGGGCCGCCGATCCACACATGCGCCTCGATGGCCTTGCCCAGCAGCCCGTTGCGGAGGATGTCCACCGCGTGCTGCCGGCCCTCGGGGCCCATGCGCTGGTTGCCGGTCTGCGTGATCAGCTTGGGGCGCGCGGCGATCGCCCTTTCGATCGCGAAGACCTCGCCCAGCTGCTGTACCAGCGGCTTCTGGCCGTAGACATGCTTGTTGGCGCGCATCGCCCAGAGGTCGATGAGCGCGTGGTTGTGGTCGGGCGTGCACACGACGACCGCGTCGAACTTGTCGCCGTGCCTGTCGAACGCCTCGCGGAAATCGCGGCAGGTGAAGGCCTCGGGATGCTCCTTGGCCACGCTCGCCAGCGCATCGGAATCGACGTCGCAGAGCCCGCTGAAGACGACATCGGGGTGGTTGCGGAGCTCGCTGCGGTCGGCGGGCGCAATCGATCCGCCGACACCGACCTGGAGGATCTGCAGCTTGCCGAGCTTGCCCGAGACGGCGCGACGCGGCATCGGCGCCGCGAGCGCGAGCGCGGGCGACGCGAGGAGGTGCGAAGCGGCCACACCGCCCGCGGCGACCGCGGTGGTACGGATCATGTCTCGTCGGGTGAGCATGTGCGCACGCTAACGCGGTGTCGCTGCGCGTACAAGCACGCCGAGGCCGGCCGGGCCAGGCGCGGTCCGAACCGTGCGTCCTTCGATACGATCTCCACAGCCGTGACGATCGACCGAA
>CAIOCH010000516.1 GCA_903856525.1 uncultured bacterium
AAGCGGCGCGCTTCCGATCGAGACCTGCACCGGATCCTTCCCGTCGTACTGCACCTTCACCTGCACATAGTCGCGCGCCTCGGGAAACGCAGCGAAGAGCGCCTCGCCTCCGGGATCAGCGTCGCCCTCCCGCAACCGCAGCGCCACCATGGACACCTCGAAGGCCGCGGGCTCGGCCCAGAGGCGCAGCGCGTGCCGTCGAAACTCGTCGGCGCACGCACGCAGCCGCGGTCCGTGCGCAACCATCCGTGCACGCAGCCATGCGCGCGCATCGCGTTCGTCGATCGACAGCGCCAGTGCCTCGACATCGAGCGGCGCACCTCCGAACGCTCCGTCGAACAGCACGCTGAACCGCGAAAAGTGCGCCTGCGCCTGCATCTCGCGCGCCGCGCCTGCAGCGAGCATCGCCTCCGCCACCGCGGCAGCGTCGTTGCCCAACGCGGCGCGGACATCCTCGACAAACGCACCTTCGATCGCCACGCGCACCGGACCCACCGCGCGCAGCTGCTCGCCAAACGACCGCGCATCGTCGAGCGCCGCGGCCCGATCCTTCGGCTGCTGCCCTCGGAAGGCCTGCTCGGTCACCCTCCGCTCGAGCGGCTGCACCTCGGCGGTGATCCGCGCCTGCAGGCGGTCGAGCAACGCGCGGACGACGTCGCGTTCACCCTCGGCTGCGTCTCGACCGAGCAGAAGCCCTGCGAGCCGCAGGGCGCCCGCATCGGTCGCGGCGGCGGAGCCGACAAAAGGTGCAGGCGCGCGCCGAGCGTCGACGCGCGAACGGACGAAGCGGAGCGACTCGTCCGCATGCGCGCGCGTGATGCCCAGGCGCGCCAGTTCCGCATCGGCCGGCGGTACATCCACAACGCCGCTTTCGAGCAGCCAGCCCTCGAAGCGCTCGATGCCGATCCGCTCGCGGATGCGCGCGAGGATCGCCTCCGCACGCTGCTCGTCCGCGCGCGCGGCGGCGGCGCCGTCCAAGTCACCCGCGGCACCAGTCCCACCCCCGGTCATCGCCTCGGTCCACAGCCGGTCACCCTCGAGCCGCAGGAGTTCCTCGAGCGCCGCGAGCACATCGGCCCGCGCACCCTCGGGAACGCCGTCCGTGAACAGGAGGTTCAGCGCGAAGTCCGCACAGGTGCTCGTGCGGTTTCCCCATGCATCGGGCGCACGCACGCGAAACGACGCGGTACCGAAGATGGCCTCCGCGAGCCGTCCGCGCCGCACCGCTCGCTGATCGGCCGGAACCAGCGCAAGGATCTCCGCAGCCATCGCGGTCACCAGCGCGCGGTAGCCATCGGTGGCCCTTCGGGCACCCTCGACATTGAAACCGTCGAGCGAGACCGCGTGGTGGAACTCCCCGGCCTGGGGATCGACCACGATCTCCTCCCGATTCCGTCCGACGATGCCCGCGCGATCCGCCGCCCGCGCCATCTCCAGCCGCGCGTCCTCCTGCTCCGCCACGATGCGGGCGAGCGCCGCGATCCGCTGCTCGATCGTGCGGTCGATGACCGCGAGCGTGTCCGCGCGCACCGCCTCCGGCACGCACGCGAGCATCGCGGCCACGCGTTCGTGCGGAACCAGACCACCCGCACCGCCACTCGATGCGGTTCGCGCACGGTCGCTCCAGATCGCGAGCATGACCCGCCGCCGCGCGATCATCCCGCCGGCGAGATCGTCGGGAAACAGCCGCGCCACGAGTTCGTCCGAACCACGCCGCCACGCGCGCTCCGCCTCGATCGCGCGCGCCTGCTCCTCCCGACCCGCCACACGCACCTCGTCGACACCGCTGGCCGCGAGCCTCGTGGCCGCCTCGCGGGTCAGCGGGTGCAGCGCCTCGACGAACGCCGCGTACTCGCGCAGCAGAGCGGCCGGATCAACCTCGGCGCCCGCGGCCTCGAGCTCACGCTCCACGCGGTCGACCGCGATGGGGTACTCGAGCGTCTGGGCGCCGGCGACCGCCACAGCCACGAACGATGCAAGCAGGAGGGGAACGATGCGCGATTGCCAGTGCATGCGGCTCCGTATGAGAACGCCAGCATGGCGGAGATGCGAGCAGGATCCCCGAGAATCGCCCGGATCCGTACAGCGGGCGGCGACGGAGTCGACTACCCCCCCGATCACGAACAGCGGGGCTCCAGGCTTTCGTATGGGTAAGCCCACACCGACAACCCTCGTCGCGGCCAGCATGGTCGAGGACTTCGTCGAGCACCGCGGCGAGGCGAGCTGTCCGAAGTGCGGCACGCCCTGCGCGGGCGACGGTGCCACGGGCGGAGCCCGGCTCGCCGTTCACCGCGTTCCTCGAGGCGGTCGTGATCGACTGGCGGAACGAGGCGGCGGAGTCGATGCACGCAGGGATCCAGCGGATCAAGCGGATGGCGTGCAGGTAGCGGAACCGCGAGCGCTTCCGGGCCGCGATCCTCTTCCATCTCGGCGGACTGGATCTCTTCCCGAGGCCGGTCTCAAACCAACCGATTGCGTGAAGCGCCCGAAAAACAACG
>CAIOCH010000517.1 GCA_903856525.1 uncultured bacterium
GGGCCTTCAGGGTCTTCTCGCACTCCGTCGGATGGTGCCCGTAGTCGTCGAACACCCGCACCGTCGCGCCGTTGGCGAGCGTGCGGGTCCCGAGCCACTGGCTGCGACGGTCTAGCCCGCTGAACTCCGCCAGCGCCACCGCGATGTCGTCCCAGTCGGCGCCAAGCCAGTTGTTGATGATGCCCGCTGCCGCCGCGTTCAGCGCGTTGTGGCTGCCGGGCATCCGGTTGTACCACTTGTGGATCCAGAAGCCCTTCCACTGGAGCCCGACGAGGTTCGTCGCCGGATCGTGATGCACCTGGTAGTCGGCCTCGGGCGAGAAGCCGAAGGTCGCGACCTCGCAGTCGAGGCCGGCGACGATCTCGCGGCGGTGCGCGCCATCCTCGGCGATGAGCAGCTTTCCGCCGTCGCGCGCCGAGGGCAGCAGCCGCGCGAAGTCGCGGAAGCTGCCGATGATCTCCTCGAGCGTCGAGTAGTAGTCGAGGTGGTCCTCTTCGATGTTGTTGATGAGCCCGATGGTGGGGCGGTGCTGGTGGAACGAGCGGTTGAATTCGCACGCCTCGCACACGAGCACGCCGGGCATGCCCGCCTGCTTGCCCGCGGGAATGCGCGTGGCGCCCGTGCGGGTGCCGCCGCCGAGCTGGTCGCAGGTGGCGCCCACGATCACGCTCGGGTCGAGGCCGCAGCGGATGCCCACCCACGAGGTCATCGCGGTGGTGGTGCTCTTGCCATGGGTGCCCGCGATCGACACCGCGGTCATGCCGCGCTGCGCCAGGCCGAGCGCCTCGGCGTAGGTGATCCACTCGATGCCCTTGGCCTGCGCGGCCTGGATCTCGGGATGGTCGGGCTTGATGGCGGCGGACGCGATCACCAGTTCGGTGTCGGAGGGCAGCGACTGCATCGCGGGGCCGACGCGCACGGGGATGCCCGCGCGATCGAGCCGGTCGATCATCTCGCCGTGGGCCTGGTCGGATCCAGTGACGTGCGCGCCGCGGCTCGAGAGCATGAGGGCGAGGCCGCTCATGCCGCAGCCACCGATGCCCACGAAGTGCAGTCGGCGTCCGGCGAACTCCGGCGTGCGGGCATGCAGGCTGCCATCGCGGGGCGAGATCTGATCGGCATCGCTCCCGTGCATGTGGTGCTCGAAACCAGGCTCACGATCGTGGTGCTGCGTGCTCACGCGACTCGCTCTCCGTGCGATGGAATGTCGGTTCGCCGCGCGGCCTGCGCGGCTCCTGATCATCGACTTGTACCACGCTTCTTCGCCACTTTCTTGGCGGCCGTGGCGCGGGCCTCGGAGCAGTACCCGAGGCAGATGGGATCGGTCGCGCATGCACCTCCGCGCGCCTTGCACGACCGGCGCCCGTGAAAGATCAGGAGGTGCGAGAGCAGGCACCATTCGTCGCGGGGGAACAGCGCCATCAGGTCGCGCTCGATGGCCGCGACCGTGCCGCCGCGCGAGAGCCCGAGCCGGTGCGATAGGCGCTCCACGTGGGTGTCGACCACCACGCCGACGTTGGTGCCGAAGCAGTTGCCGAGCACCACGTTGGCGGTCTTCCGCGCAACTCCCCGCAGCAGAAGCAGTTCCTCCATCGTGCGCGGCACCTCGCCGCCGAAGCGTTCCACCAGCATGGTGCAGGTGGCGTGGATCGCCTTGGCCTTGTTTCGGAAGAGCCCGATGGAGCGGATGTGCGGCTCGATCTCCCCGGGAGTGGCGCGCATGTAGTCGGCGGGGGTCGGAAACGCCCGGAAGAGACCCGGAGTGGCGCGGTTCACCGAGGCGTCGGTGCACTGCGCCGACAGGATCGTGGCGATGAGCAGCTCATGCGGTTCGTTCCAGTCGAGCTCGCAGTGTGCATCGGGGTACCGCAGCTTGAGCGCCGCCAGCAGGTCGCCTGCGCGGGCCCGCTGTGCGGCCGTCTTCCGCGGAAGCGGGGGCAGGTCGGGGTCCGCTCCCTCATTCCGCGGCCGATTTCCGCTCGCAGCGGGTGGCCGCTTAGCCACGTCGGCTCCCCGATGCGCTGAACGGCGACCGCCATGCCCCGGAGGCCCCGCCCGACCTGCCGCCAGCGAGGGCGCTCAGGGAGATCAGCACCAGCAGCGCGCCGACTTCGGTTGACGCCGCCCTCGAAGCGGTCGCATGTGACTCGTCCACGCCCTTCTTGAGCTCCATCGCCTGTGCCGCATCTCCCGCCCGTGCCGCCCCGCGGTAGGCGCGGTCGCGCTCGCTGAACCCGGGTTGCGCCCACAGTGTGCCGATCAGCAACGCGCCCGCGGCAACCGCGATGGCTGCGAGGCGGAGCCGCGGAAATCCACCCTTGGGCGCGAACGCCAGCTGGCCCAGGAGTGCCAGCGCCGCCACCGCCGCCACGACCATGCGCACTCCATCGGAGAGCAGGAAGACGCGCTCCACGAGATGCCCCGCGATCATGAGCCGCGCCTGCTCGGGGTTGGCGGCCATGAAGCCCTCGTAGCCTTCCATGCCGAGCGGGAGTTCCCGTGCGGCGGGGAAGATCGCCATCGCCGCCACACCGCCCACGAGTGCGAACGCAAGCCAGAGGCTTGCGGAAAGCCAGAACACGAGATCGGCGAGGCGGAGCATCGTTCCATCCTACTTGCGCCGAGCTGCCGCTGCGCCGCGCGTTGGGGTGGCGCTTGGTCGGGGGACGTTCCCCGGCTTGCGCGGTTTCCCGACCGCGTCGATCGAAGTGGACGGGGGCCACCGCAGTACACTGGCCCCCGCATGTCCGCAGCGCTTCCGAGCAACCGTTCCGACTCGCGCCCGGCCATCGCCGCCACGATCGCGCCGCTGGTGGCATCGGGTGCGTGCATCGACGTTCGTGCCGCGCTCGCCTGGGCGTCGGAGGTGGGATTCCGGGGAGTGCAGATCTCCGCCCTCGAGCCAGGCCTGCGGCCGCGCGACTTGTCTGCGTCGGCGCGCCGCGATTTTGCGGGCACGCTCGCCCGGCATGAACTCCAGTGCGCGGGCATCGACTTCTTCCTTCCGCCCGCGCACCTCACCGACCCGGCCCATGCTGCAAGGGCCTTCGACGCCATCGAGGCGACGCTCGAGTTCGCCGCGCAGCTCGGGCGGGCGCCCGTGACGCTCCCCCTCGCGCCCCGTGTGTCCTGCGAGCTCCGACCGGCGATCGCAGCCAGCGCCGATCGTCTCGGCGTGCGCGTGCTGCTTCCGGCAACGGAGGAAGCCGATCTCGCTGCCATGGCCGAGCCCTTTGCCGCGAGCATCGACTGCGCCTCCGTGCTCGCCGCAGGGGCACGGCCCGAGGAACTCGTGTCGCGCAGCGGCGCGCATCTCGGCGGCGTGCGCATCGTCGACCTCTGGCGCAGCGGCCTTCGCGGCCCCATCGCCGAGCCGCATGAGTCGCGGCTCGACGCCCTCGCCCTGCGCATGGCGGTGGAAACCGCGCGATTCCGCGGACTCTGCGTGCTCGACGCCCGGCAGTGGCTCCAGCCGCGGACCGGACTGCAGCAGTCGCTCGCGCGGTGGAACGGCCTGCTGCCAGCATGACCCTGCAGGATCTTGCGGGTTTTGCCCATCCTGGCACACCCGCCCTTGGGTGACGGCGGGGCGGGTGCTAGACTCGGCGCCCCAACCTGTTCCCGTGCATGCCCGCGTAGCCCGCCCCGTCTGGCTGCGGACGCGATGCGGGGTGCAGGCGCGAGACCCCTGTCGGAGAATCCACCATGGCACGACGCGGAAGTCCGGCCCTCTACGAACTGCTCGGTCGTGGTCGCGAGTCGAAGACCACGCCCGTCATCCCCGTCAACATTCCACCCCGCAGCACCGGGCGCAGCGGCCGAGGCGGTACCTCCGTCGGCCCGGGATCGACGGGCGCAAAGGTGCCGTCTGGCGCACCGACATTGGGCGGCACTGGCCCGGCGACCGCGGGGCTCGCAGGCGTTGGCGCCGGCAAGCCCGGGTTTTCCGTCGATCCGCAGGTGGCCAAGTTGATCGGGTTCGCGATTGCCGCGGGCATCGTGCTGCTCGGTGTCTACTGGCTGGGAGTGGCGCGAGGCACTTCCAACGCCGTCGGCGGTCCAACCGCATCGGGCGGTTCCGCAAGCGTCGTCCCCAGCGGGTCCGCGCTGTCGGAACAAGACCAGCTCGCAGCCTCGAATCCTGGTGTCGGAGCCGCCGATTCCCGTCCATCACCCGGCCCTTCGGCTCGGCAGTCCTCCGGCGAAGGTTCCTCGGCGCAAGCAGCCGCGGGGTCGGCCGCTGCCGCAGGAAACCCCGCGGGCCAGACTCCCGGCGTTCCTGCCGCGGCACCGCGCTTGTCGCCCGCTGCCACCAACCCAGACCTCGGTCCAGCCCTGCCGCCTGCGCAGCGGGGCATCGATCCGCGGCAGTCGGGCCTCAACTACTACGTTATCGCCTCCGTCGCCGAGGCCAACGCCGACAAGCTTGTTGCGTTCTGCCGTGAGCGTGGACTTGACGCGTGGGTCGTTCCCGATCACAATGGTCGACTTCGCGAAATCACCGTCCTACCTGGAATTCCGAGTTCGGAGAAGAAGGGTGCGGTGGCGAAGGCGCTCGAGGAGCGGATCCGCAAGGTGGGCCTGCAGTGGCAGGCCACTGCGCGGGGCAACTCCGACTTCGACGATCGATACCTCAAGTTGTTCAACGGTTGAGCCGTTGGACATCGGACCGCGCAGCGCACGACGCGTGCGCACGATCCGCAAGAAAGCCGTCAGGAAGCATCATGAGCATTCACAGCAGCCTCAAGACCAAGTCCGGCGCCCTCAACCAGCACCGCAACGTCCTCACCCGCGACGAGCGCGTCGCCAAGCTTGCCGCGGCCGACCGCTTCGCTGCCGGCAAGAACTCCCCGCTTGGTCTGCCCAAGGTGCTCAGCATCAAGGTCGCCGCCGGCAAGAAGCCCAAGAAGGAAGCTCCTGCCGCAGACGCCAAGGACGCGAAGAAGAAGTGACCGCGGCGCATTGACGGACGGGCCGCTTCCCGCGGATCTGCTCCGACAGCAACCGCCGTTTCATGGCATACTCAAGCGCCTCCGACGATTCCGTCGGAGGTGTTTCTTTTCCCATCCGCTCCGCCGCAGGTCCACGATGTCCACCGCCCGCCTCGATGTCCAGAAGGTCCTCTCCAACCGCGCCAAGTCGATCGACGCAAGCGGCATCCGCAAGGTGTTCGACCTCGCGGCGCATCTCAAGGACCCGATCAACCTCTCCATCGGCCAGCCGGACTTTCCGGTACCCGACCTGCTGAAGTCGGCGGCGATCAAGGCCATCGAGGAAAACCGCAACGGGTACACCCAGACGCAGGGCTGTCCCGAGCTGCTCGGGGCGATCTGGAAGCGCCTCGGCCAAGAGGTCGGTTGGGCGCACGGCCAGGACGGACTCAGCGCCATCGTCACCAGCGGCACGAGCGGCGCGCTCGTCCTGGGCATGATGTGCCTCCTCGACGCCGGTGACGAGGCGATCGTTCCCGATCCCTACTTCGTGATGTATCCCCAGCTCGCGGCGCTCACGGGCGGCAGGATCGTGCTCTGCGACACCTATCCCGACTTCCGCATGACCGCGGCCAAGATCGAGAAGCTCATCACTCCGCGCACCAAGGCCGTGCTGGTGAACAGTCCAGGCAACCCCACGGGGGTGGTTCTGTCCAACCGCGAGATGGCCGACATCGTCGACCTCTGTCGCGCCAAGGGCATCCTGCTCATCTCCGACGAGATCTACGACGAGTTCACCTTCAGCGAGTCGCGCGAGCAGGGGCGCTTTCCCACGCCGGCGGCGTTCAGCAAGGACTGCCTGCTCATCCGCGGCTTCGGCAAGACGTACGGCTGCACCGGTTGGCGCCTGGGGTATGTGGCGGGTCCGCACGACATCGTGCAGTCGATCGCCAAGCTGCAGCAGTACACCTACGTGTGCGCGCCGAGCATGGCGCAGTATGCCGCGGCCCATGCGTATGAGATCGACATGCAGCCGTGGGTCGACCGCTTCGAGCGGCGCCGCGACACCGTGCTCGAGGCGTTCCACGGCCTCGCCGAGGTGCCCACCCCGGGTGGCGCGTTCTACGCGTTCGTCAAGGTGCCCGAACGGCTCGGACTCACGGCGTCGCAGTTCGTGGAGAAGGCGATCGAGCGCAACGTGCTCGTGATTCCCGGAAAGGTCTTTTCCACGCGCGACACGCACTTCCGCTTGTCGTTCGCCGCCAAGGAGGAGACGCTCGCCCGCGGGCTCGAGGTGCTCACGAGCCTGATGCGCGGTTGAGGTGCTGCCGCGGCGGCGCCGCCGGGACCTTCCACGAAGGAAAACCGCTGTCTGAGTTTGAGGCCCAGAGCAGCGGCGGGTGGATGGCCTGAAGTTGGAGGTCGCGTCGGTGCGGTTCGACCCGCGCCGTTGCGACACCCCATTCATCTGCCATCCCGGCGGGCGAGTTGAGTCCACCGTTCGAAATCCCGCGATTCCGCGTCGTGTCCCCGGTTCCGATGGTTCGACGTGGTGGGGCAAGGCGCAGAATCACCGCCGCAGTGGCGCGACGCGGGCCTGCGCGCCCGGTGGGTCGGCTTCCATGTGCTCCTGGTGGAGGAGGCCCTGCGCGGGCCACGACGCCGTAGGCGGCGTCCGGCTCGCGGTTCACCGCGTTTCTCGAGGCGGTCGTGATCGACTGGCCGAGCGACGCGGCGGCGTCGATGAACCCGCGGATCCAGCGGATGGCGAGCGGGTAGCGGAACCGCGAGCGCTTCCGCTACGCGATCACTTCCATCTCGCCGCGCTGCAAATCCCTCCGAGCCGGGCTCAGCCCACACGAGCTGCCGAAGCGCCAAAAGAACAGCGCGCCGAAACCGGCGCGCTGTCGTCATCGATCGTCCGCTCCGCGTCAGGCGATCACTCGCCCTCAGCCGTCAGGCGATTACTCGCCGTCAGCCGCCAGGCGATTACTCGCCGTCGGCCGTCAGGCGATTACTCGCCGTCAGCCTTCGGCTTGGCGGGCGCGGTGCCGCCGGCGGTCTTGCTGTTGCCGAGCTTCACGGCGTCGCCCGGAGGAGCGACCTGCTCGCCCACGGGACGGACGTCCTTCTGCTCGAGGGCGACGTCCTCGGAGTCGCCGCCGCTGCAGCCAACGAGGAGCATGCACGCGGTGGCGCAGCTCAGTGCAAGGAGATTCTTCATGGCAATCCTTTCGGGTTGTCGCCGCCGGCAGGTCCGAGACAGTGGAGCGTGCGCGGCGGGCGATGTCTGGAATCGAAACGGGTATGTCGGTCGGTCTGGCGCTGTCTCGCGATTTCCTGTCCGACGTGCGGTATTCAATCGGCGGAAGCGCCATCGGTCAAGTCGCATGCCGCTCAACGGACGACGAGGCGCGCCGGCGACTGTCGCGGCGCAAGCCATCTCCACTGCGTGTGGTAGGTCTCGTCATTGTCGGCGACGCCGATATTCAGGCTCAGCCCGTCCACGCCGCCGCCCGAGGGGAGGGCTTCGGGCAGGACGCGGAGGGACAGGTTCCACCCCTTGCTGCCCGCGGTCAGGGTGGCGGCCAGGGCCGTCGAGGGCTCGAGCCGCTTGCGGTCGGGACTCAGTGTGCGCACCACGGGGGCCTGGCCCTCCGAGCCGATCGTCACCAGGAATTCGCGTGCCTCTGGGCCCTCGCCCAGCACCACGCGGGCGGCGTCTCCCAGCGGGTCGTCGAGCGACGCCTTGCGGTCGTCCGGGCGGGCGTCGGTGGACAGCACCAGATCGGGCATGGACAGCTCGAGTTGCAGCGCAGCGCCGTCGCGTCCCGCGAGCATGCGCGCGCTGCTGTTGCGCTCGGCCGTGTCGTACTCCGACCAGTTCCACACGGCGATGGAGTACGGCACCGCGTCGTCGGCGGTGGGTGCCAGGGCGATGGTGCGCGCCAGCGGCAACCGCTGTCGGAGCACCATGGGCACGGTGCGCCCCTTGCCATCCTTGAAGCGTGCCACCATCTCAAAGGGAGGAGGCTCGCTGGGAACCGCCTGCGCCTGGGCTCTGGCGGCGACGCGCACGGTACGCGACTCTCCTGCGGCGAGCGTGAAGACGGGCTCGCTGAACACCAGTTCGAACGGCGACGCGAGGTCGGTGGTGTGCGGGTTGTGGATGTCGAACGCGGTGCGGCTGGTCCACACGCGCGTGATCTCGCCGCCGGGTTCCGCCGCATCGGGCTCCGTGACTGTCCACGGCTCGGGCTCGCGCGCGGCGCGGAGCGTGACATCGAGTGGCCGATCGAGCGGATTCCGCACGGTCACCTCGACCTCGCCGCTGCTGGCAGCACCAAGCGGGTCCGGAACGGTGCCGCGTAACGCCACCACGTCGCGGGCCGACTTGAGTTTGTAGGCGAGGTCCTGATCCTCCTTGGTCATCCAGTCCACCGGGAGCGTGCAGCCGGCGATCTGGTGGTAGGGGGCGATGGAGCCGTCCTCGCCGATCACCAGGAAACTGATGTGCTGCAGCTGTCCCGCCAGCGGGTGCTGGTCGATGGCGCCACCGCAGGTGCCGAGCACCAGGTAGGGAATACCGTCGCGCGGCGGCAGCGCCTGCAATGCGTGGTAATGCCCCGCGATCACATGGTCGACTCCGTGCTTGACCAGCATGGGCTGCACGCGCTCGTCCCAGCGCGTGGGCTTGTGGTCCCACAGCGGACGATGGAAGAGCAGGATGATCGGTCGCCCGCGTGCCTGCA
>CAIOCH010000518.1 GCA_903856525.1 uncultured bacterium
AAGAACTCGGCGAGTGCCGGATTTTCAGCGACGAGCCGTTCATGGGTCTCGCGCTGCAGTGCGAGCGCGTCGGAATAGCCGATGCGCCCGAGGTCGAGCACGGACAGCTGGTCTGTTTCGGCAAGCAGGCGCATGGAGCGCGCGGAGCGTACGGGGCCAACGGTGTTTCGTCCAAGCCGCGCGTTTCCCACGCACACCGCTTTCCCTACAATCGCGCCGTGCCCAAGATCCACCCCACCGCCATCCTCGACGGCGACATCACCCTCGCCGATGATGTCGAGATCGGACCCTACTGCATCCTGCGTGGGCGGATCACGCTCGGTTCTGGAACGGTCCTCGTCCAGACCGCGCACCTCCAGGGACCACTGACGATGGGCGCGGGCAACGTCTGCTATCCCGGCGCGGCGATCGGCTTTGCGCCGCAGGACAAGGGTTTCCATCACGCCAAGGACGGGGCGGGCACGGTGATCGGCGATGGCAACACCTTCCGCGAGCACAGCACCGTGCACCGCGCCACGCGCGACGACCGCCCCACCCGCATCGGCGACCGCAACCTCTGGATGGCCAACGCCCACGCGGGCCACGATGTGCAGGTCGGCCACGACTGCGTGTTCGCCAACGACACCCTGTTTGGCGGACATGCCGAGATCGGCGACCGCGTGGTCACGGGCGGCGGAGCGGGCGTGCACCAGTTCGCGCGCATCGGACGCGGCGCCATGATCAGTGGTCTCGCCGGCGTGGCCAAGGACGTGTGTCCCTTCTTCACTGTGTCCAACACCAACTACGTGGGCAGCTACAACCGCATCGGCATGCGGCGCGGTGGCTTCGCGCCGGGCGACATCGAGATGGTCCGCGAGATCTACGGACTGCTGGTGCGCAGCAGGCTGCCCTTCTCCGACCGCGTGCGACGCATCGAGGCGCTCGCGGGCCATCCGATCGCCGACGAGTTCATCGCCTTCATCCGATCCTCGAAGCGCGGCGTGATGACGCGCCACGGCCGCGCCAGCAGCGCGCGATCGGCCGCCGCCGCCGCTGCAGGCGACGAATGAGCGCACTGCACGGACCACTCTTCGCGACCGCCGCGCGCCACGGCACCGGCGACGCCACGCTGGAGTTCGTGGTGCTCGGGTCGAGCTCCGCGGGCAACACGTCGTTCCTCCGGGTGGAGACGGCGCACGGAGCGCGCCAGCTCCTGATCGACGGCGGACTCTCGCCAAAGGCGACCCGCGGGTTTCTCGCGCTGCTTGGCCACGACCTCGCGGCGACGGACGACCTGCTCTTCACCCACTTCGATCACGACCACGCCAAGACGGGGTGGTCGCGTGCCGCGATGAAGGACGGCCTGCGGCTGCGCTGCTCGTCGCGGCACGTGGCGCATGCGCGGGCGCGCGGCTACCCAGACGTGTGCATCGACGCCTTCGATGCAGGCGGCGAGGGCTTCTCGCTCGGCGAGATCCGCGTGATCCCCTGCGAGAACCCGCACGACGACGGAGGCACCGTCGCGTTCCGCATCGAGACACCTGCGGGAAGCGTGGGCTTCGCCACCGACCTCGGGCGCGCCTCGGATGCCCTCATCGAGTCGATGCGTGGAGTCGACATCCTGGCCATCGAGTCGAACTACGACCGGGCGATGCAGCTCGACTCGCCGCGGCCCGCGTTCCTCAAGGACCGCATCATGGGCGGCAAGGGGCACCTGTCGAACGACGAGTGCATCGACGCCG
>CAIOCH010000519.1 GCA_903856525.1 uncultured bacterium
CGCCCGACTGGCGCACGGTGAACGGCTTGCCGTCGGCGGAGCGGAGCTTGACGGTGCCGCTCGTGACTTCCTTGAGCGCGTCGACGTAGGGCGGCTCGGCCACGACCTTCAGGCGGATGTCGCCCTTGATCTTGGCCTGCGCGGGCGGTGCGCTGTCGAAGGTGATGAACACCACCGCCTCCTTGATGCCGGGGGCTTGCGGCGCCGCGAGCGATGCCGTGAGCTCGAGCGTGGCGCCCGGCGCGATGGTCTGGCCCGCGATGTCGGAGATGGCCGTGCAGGTGCAGTTCGGCTGCACCTTGGTCACGGTCACGGGCGTTTTGCCGCCGTTGATGATCGTGAACTTGGCCGGGCTGGACGAACCCGGCTCGACCACGCCGAGATCGACCACGGGCGGGGCGACCACGATCGGCGACTGCTGCTGCCCCGCCTGCGTGGGACGCGCGGCCTGCGGGTGGATCCCCATGGATCCACGGGCGACGGAGACAATCGCGGAAAGAACGAGCGTGGCGGCGAATGTGGCGGCGAGTGGGCGCATGGATCGGTTCCGGGCGGGGCGGTTCAGGACGCGGAGCGGTCGGGCTGATTCCGACGAAGGGCCGCCTCGGCTGCACGCTTCGCCTTGGAGTCGGCGCGGTAGTTCACCATCTCCACCGCCAGGGCAAAGGCCATGGCGAAGTAGATGTAGCCCTTGGAGATGTGGGCGTCGAAGCCCTCGGCCACCAGCATCACGCCGATCAGCAGCAGGAACGACAGCGCCAGCACCTTGAGCGAGCGCCGTTCCTCGACGAATCGCGAGATCGGCTCGGCGGCGAACATCATGACCGCGACCGAGGCGACCACCGCGGTGATCATGGTGGGCAGGTGGTCGGCCATGCCGACGGCGGTGATCACGCTGTCGAGCGAGAACACCAGGTCCATGAGCATGATCTGCGTGATCACCCCCGAGACCGAGACCTTGGCGGGCGCCAGGTCTGGCTGCGGCCCCGCGCTCGCATGATGGATCTCCTTGACGCTCTTGAGGAGCAGGATGAGTCCGCCCACGATCAGGATCAGGTCCCGCCACGAGAAGTCCCAGTTGTGGCCGAATGCGGCGACCGCGAACACCGTGCCGGTGAGGCTGCGCACCCAGTCGATGGCCATGAGCAGCGCGATGCGCATGAACATGGCGGCGATCAGGCCCACCCGGCGCGCGAACCGCTGCTTGTCAGGCGGGAGGCGCGCCGACAGCACCGCGATGAACACCACGTTGTCGACGCCGAGCACGATCTCGAGCGCCGTCAGCGTGACGAGGGCCAGGAGATTTTCGGGGGAGAAGATGCCGAGGAGTGCTTCCACTCCCCGCAGCGTAGCGGAAGCAAAAACGCGCGAGGACGGGCAAGTGCCCGTCCTCGCGATGGACTTTGCTGGCGAACGTCACCGCCGCTTGCCGAGGCCCGCCCCGCCGGCGGCCCCCTGACGGCTTCCGCGTGGTGTCAGAGCTGACCCCACGCGTTCAGCAGCGCCGCGAGGTCGGCGGCATCGACGCCACCGTCATCATTGATGTCGCCCGTGCCGATGCCGCTCCAGTTGTTGAGGAGCGCGGCAAGGTCGGCGGCGTCGACGACGCCGTCGCAATTGATGTCGACCGCGGGGCACGGCGGGGTGCACGGCGTGTTGCCCGTGGTGGGCACGATCTTGAAGATCGCGCCGGTACCGGCGGTGCTGCCCTGGTCGCAGATGTAGATCTCGCCGTTGGCGTCCTCGCCGAAGGACGAGATCTGGTTGACCGCGAAGCCATCGAGCGACGGGGTGATCTGCGTGTTGCGCACGGTGAACTCGGTCTGCACGCCCGTGTCGCGGTTGTAGCGCAGGCTCCAGACGTTGTTGGTCACGTAGTCGGCGTAGAAGTAGGTGCCCTGGAGGCTGGGAATCGCGCAGCCGCGGTAGACGTAGCCGCCGGTGATGGAGAACCCACCACCCGTGCCCGTCACGTGTCCGTAGGTCCGGAACGGCATGGTGAGCGTCGCGGCGTTGCAGGTGCAGCCGCTCAGACCCGAGCAGTTGAGGCCTTCCATGCAGCGCCAGCCGTAGTTGCGGCCCGCGCCCGCGCCTGCCTTCTGGAAGTTGATCTCCTCGACCGCGTTCTGGCCGACGTCGGCGATGAACAGGTCGCCGTTCTCACGGTCGAACGAACAGCGCCACGGATTGCGCAGGCCGTACGACCAGATCTCGTCGTCGATGGTCGACGCGCCGCCCAGAAACGGGTTGCCCTTGGGCACGGTGTAGTACGGCGCGGCTCCGCCCACGGTGGGCTTGATGCGATGCAGCTTTCCGAGTCGGGTGGCCAGGCTCTGACCAGCGCCGTTGGGATCATTGGCAGAACCACCGTCGCCCACGCCCATGTAGAGGTTGCCATCGGGACCGAAGCCGATCCAGCCACCGTTGTGGTTGGAGAACGGATCCGCCCACGACATCATGGTCACGCCCGTCGCGTTCGCGACGTTCGGATTGGCCGCGGAGCGGGTGTAGCGGGCGAGCACGTTCGTGCTGGTGCCGGTGTAGTAGACGTAGAACTGACCGTTGCTGGCGTAGTCGGGGTCGAAGGCCAGACCGAGCAGGCCGCGCTCGTCGTTCTCGCTGGTGCCGCCCGCGACCGTGATCGACAGGAACGGCGTGGGGAGCAGCGTGTTGGTGGTCAGGTCGAAGATGCGGATGGCGCCCGTCTTCTGGGTGATGAAGAGGCGCGAGGTGTCGCCGGGGGCGTGGGTGACGAACGTGGGGAAGGTCAGGCCCGTCGCGATACGGACGGTGCGGACATTCACGTTCTGCGCCTCTGCCGAGGTCGTGAGAGCGAGCGTGGCGGCGAAGATGCCGGCGGCGACGGGGAGAACGAACTTCTTGAGCATGTGAAACTCGATGAACGGCCAGTGGGCGAGGGATCGGAAGCCCCGAAAGGAAATCGGGCACCGCACAACGACGGTCGAGCCCGAGTATTCGGAAAATAGGTCAGGGAGGAGGCGTTTCCACGCCAAGATCATGAGGAATCGACGAAAGGTCGTCCTGTCCGAACTTCGATCGGCGCGTGGTCCCGTAAGCCACGGTCATCGGGATTGCGCGGGCGCCGGCGCCGTCGGCGCGGAAGCCCGTTGGAGGACAGCATCCAAGTCCTCGACTACACGGGAGTAACGCGCGATCGCTGCCATCAACCGCGCCTCGGACTGCTGGTTTCCTGCGACCGCGTCCTCGACCGCTTCGCGGAGCAGGGGCCATCCCGAGGTGCCGTAGCCAGAGAACCGATCGGTCGCCGCGTAGAGATTGCGGAACCAGGGACGCGCCTCGAGCCCGGGGTCGTGGATCCAGACCGCGCGCAGCTCGCGCAGGATTGGTGTGATCCGGCTGGGTTCCGCTGCCGCCATGCGATCGGCGGCGTGTGCGTGCTCCATGAGTTGGCCAAGCCGCACCGCCAGCGCCGCGATCGGCGTCGAATCGATCCCCCGCTGTGCTGCGAGGGCGGCGACTTCCCTCGCCTGGCGCGCCGCGTCCTCCACCAGCGCAACGGCCGACACATCCGCGCGGCCAGCGTTCGCGAGCTCCGCCAGGATGGCGGCGGCGATGCCCGACACAAGCACCCCCGACGCGTAGTCATCGCCCACGATGGCGCGGTACCACGCCAGCGTGTCGTAGTTCGAGTGGTAGCTCACGCCCTCGGAGCCGCCCGCGGAGAGCGCGATCGACGGCACGCCCGCATGGCACCAGAACGGAAGATGGTCGCTTCCCCCGCCGAGGTCGCCGAAGGATGGTCGGCCTTCGGCTTGGGACCACGCGTCGAGCGCACTGCCCTGCCCGCGCGGTCCCGCGGCGGCGGCGATCGCCCGGGTCATCGACGCCCGCAGCGTGGGCGACACGGCGGCACCGGGCTTGAGACCCATCGCCGACATGTCGAGGTTGAGGTAGGCCACCGTGCGGCGCGCCACATCGGCAGCGCCTCGCTCGACGAACTCGGTGGAGCCGATGATCCCGTACTCCTCGGCGCCCCATGCGCAGAACACGAGCGTGCGATCGGCGCGCACGCCCTGCCGCGCAAGGTCGGTGAAGATGCGCGCCGCCTCGAGGGTGCACATGGTGCCCGCGAGCGGATCGGAGGCGCCGGCGCACCACGCATCGTGGTGTGAGCCGACCACGACCTCCTCCTCGGGACGCGTGCGCCCACGCAGCCGCATGATCACATTCGCCGTGCGCCGGATGGCGCGCGTCTGCCGGACCTCGAGGAAGAGACGCAGATCCGCGTCATCCAGCGCATACGGGGCATCGATGCCGCCGCGCCAGTCCGCAGGACTCGCGCGCCCCTTCATGCGCGACAGGATGCGCTCGGCGTGGAGTGAACCGATCGGGTGCACGGGGATCGTGGGCAGCGCCAGCGCCGCGGGATCGAGCCGCTCCGCGTCCTTGGTCGCCTCGCGCCCCGGGGTCAGCGGATCGCCGCTGTAGCCGAGGGTGATGATCGACCCCCGCTGCACCGACAGGGGATGCGCCCAACCGCCCTCGGGCCAGGTCTTGCCGCGCTTGGCGCCGCTGTCGGCAGGGTCGGTGAAGATCACGAGCCCGACGCAGCCCGCCTCCTCGGCGAACTAGGCCTTGAAGCCGCGCTAGATGCCGCCGTAGCGGGCGAGCGCGAACTTCCCGCGCGGATCGACGC
>CAIOCH010000520.1 GCA_903856525.1 uncultured bacterium
CCGTCGAGCGCGAGCACATGGAATTCTCCCGTGCCGGTTGGCACGATCTGGTTGACCCTTCGGGGCTGATTGCCCGGAGGGCACGGGAGAATTTTGCTTCCGATTCAACCGCTGACGCGGTTGAGATGGACGTTGAGCCGCAGCGCCGAGTCGCCGCGCTGCACGACGCTCACCGCGCCGGTGTGCGCCCGCGTCCGTGCGGGCAGCTCGAGCGCCTTGTTCGCGCGGCGACGCAGGGCGCGGCTGAGCTCCACGACAAACGCCTCGAGCACATCCGCACAGAGCTGCCGGTCGTAGCCCAAGAGCACACGCAGCCTCCAGGGCAGCGAGCACACCCACTGCCGCACCGGCACCTCGGGGATCACCTTCTCGACTGGTGCACCGCCGTGTCCGAAATGCGGCCGCGTTCTGATCACCTCCACGACGAGCCTCCACAATGAAGTCAAATAGCTGCGTTGGACCGGGGTCCGAGCGCCACGCGCATATCGCCCGGTCACGGACGGTCCGCCAGCGTCCGAGGCCCGCATCAGGCGGGTCCCCAGGCGTCGCTGAGCGCGGTGCCCAACGGGATCCCATTGCCACGCGCCGTCCCTGGGAATGCGCGCCCCCCGGTGGACGCGCGGACCGACGTGAGCGAGGTGCCTGGGCGTGTCCGTCGCTGGGCCGTATGCGTGACGCAGGTCCGAACTCGCCGCGAACGCGCGCTCATTCGAGCGTCTGCAACGCATGCTCCGGACATTTCTACTTTGGAGAAAACCGGACATTTCTACTTTGCGTTGACAGGCACATGGCGCGGAATGGGCTGTTATGTCGCCCAGGTGGTATTCGCGGAAGAATGACGCGCCCGCGCTATTGCGATCGGATCGCCAGCGATGGCCTCAGCCGAGGACGATTTCACGACGGCGCTCGAAGCGGCGCACGCGCGCCCGGAAGACGTGCAGGCGCAAATGGCCGCGGCGTACGCGTGCGATCGCGCGGGTGACGAGGCCCACGCGATCACGTTCTACGACGCGGCTTGGCGACTGGGGGTGCCGGCGGCCGAGCGCTCGGACTTCGTCATCGGATACGGGTCAACGCTGCGCAACGTGCGCCGCATCGACGAGTCACTCTCGGTGCTCGCCGAGCTCATCGCCCTTGAGCCCGAGAACCACGCGGCGCGATGTTTCCACGCACTCTCGCTGCACTCCGCCGGGCGCGGTGGGCCCGCGCTCGCCGAGATGTTCGACGTCATCCTCTCGCTCCGGAGTGCATCACCGCACGTGAGGAAGTACGAGCCAGCACTGGCGTTCTATTGCTCGTCCCTTCGCAACGGCAACGAAAGCTGATGAGGGTCCGGGCCAAGAGCAACGCACGGCGCTTAGGAAATTCGAACTGCGATCTGACCGGAAGGCGGGACTGAACCTGGGCCCCCTGGACACGGATCGGCGGTCCGGTTCAGGCTCGATGGGAGGAGATCGGGTCTGCGCACGGGCCCCTGAGGAGGGACGGGAGCGGACGCTCGGACCTCAGGATGGACGGGTTCC
>CAIOCH010000521.1 GCA_903856525.1 uncultured bacterium
ATCCGAAGCGGAGACGCCGACGGATGCGGATGCGGGATGGATACCGGCCTTCCACTGAAGGAGGCATTCCGAATACGGGGTTCGTTCTCCCCGTACAACCCGCTCCGCGCGGCGCAGACGCCAGGTCTCGTCGAACTCCATGAGCAGAAGATGATGCGTTGGGATGTCGGTGATCCCCGCGTATCCGACTCCATAACCTCCGACCGCCCAGACCAAGACCCCCCAGCGCATCTCCCAGTCGTAGGTCATGACCCGAGCATCCTCCCACACGACGCTCGGCTGTCCGAGCCGCGCGATGACCTCCGCCTTCGTGGTCACGCCCGGTGTGAGGAACTCGAGTTGCTCCAGCGATACCTCTTTGCCCGCAAGCACCTTGGGCTCCGAGAGGGGAATCGGGACGCAGCCGCACAGGAAGACAGCCGCGAGCGGCGCCGCAATCACGCAGTGGAAACGCACCAGCATTCCATGGTCCTCCGTTCAAGGAAGTACCAGTACCCCTCGGAACTGCGCACGAACGTGGAGCAGGTTCCCCGATTCCAACGGATTCGGGCTCGGCGTGTTCCTGGCGTGGGACCGCCGGGAAGGATCGCTGGCGCCGCTGATCGGTGCCCGGCACGTGCCATGCAGTGCCAGGCACCGACTGGCACGTGCCGTGCACCTCTGGTAGCACTCCCGGCACGAGCGACATCGTGACCACGCACTCACCAATCAAACTGCTCCTCATCGGCTCGCTCACATTTGCTGTGTCGAGCACGTTCGCGTTCTACCTGTGGTTCACACCGGCGCCGACGCTGTCTGTGGCGGATCTGGCCGAGGTGTCGGGGCGCATCACCCAACTGGCCGAGCGGCAGCGAAATCCGCAGCTGCGGGTCTGGCTCGAGGACGGCGAGGAACCCTTCTGCTCGACGGGTCCCTATCCCAAGGAGTTTCCTCCCGAAGGCCTCGCTCTCCTTCGGGTGGGAGCCATGGCGACGATCACCTTCGAGAAGTCCGAGCTGGAGTCGCCCCGACGCAACCGATCGGAGGGATTCTCGTGGCGCGAGATCGCCTCGCTCTCGGTGGATGGTGCGCCTGTCCTCACGCTCGATGCGTCGAACCGTTGGATCGCGACGAACCGCGGCATCGGCCGAGTGATCGTCCCTGCCATTGCGTTGCTCGGAGCGATTCTGGTCGGTGCCGGGTTGCGGGCGCGATCCGCTCGCTCTTCGTCCGTCGAATGACCGCGTCGATACCATCCGCCCGACGATCTCGCCCCGGTGGCGATCACATGTGAGAGGACCCCTGCAATGCTCGCTCGGATCTGGCTGACAACTGCTTTCGCAACCATCTGCACGCTCTCGATCGCCATGTCCGTCACCGCGGACTCCACGCCGTCCGACGAACTGCGCGCACTCGATGGCGAGTGGATCTTCGTCGAGGACCGCACCGAGGGCCGCACGCTGGAGCAACTGGGCGCGCCGATGGCGTCGAAGTTCTCGATGCGCGTCGAGGACGGCGCGGTGATCCTCAACGGCCACGGATCGGGGCACAAGGATGTGCGCGTCGCGCTCGATGGCTCGGTGACCGAGCGCCCGGACTCGGACAAGGTGGCGCGCTACCGCGGGGCGTGGAAGAGCGGCGGCGGCGAGGACAGCGGCACCTTCGAGTACGAAGTCGCGTTCGAGCGGCCGGATGGCGCGATCGGCTCGGGAATTCAGATGATCCGCAGGTCGTTCCGCCCCACGGCCGATGGCCTGGTCGTGACCGTTGCGGTGAACCCACCCGAGGGCGGGGTCTCAATCGGGCTCTACCGCCACGCAGAGGACATCCCCATGCCCGCGATCGCGAAGGCCACGGCCGCAGATCTCGCGTGGCTCGCGGGCGACTGGGTCGGCACCCGCAGTTCGGGCTCCTCGATCGAGGAGCGCTGGAGCCCGCCACTGGGTGGTGCGATGCTGGCCGTGTCGCGTACCGTGAACACCGGCGGCAAGATGGTCGCCTTCGAGTACCTCCGCGTCGTCGAGCGCGAGGGCGGACTGGTGTACATCGCGCAGCCGGGTGGGAAGACCGCGACCGAGTTCGTGCTCACGGAGCTCACGCCCACGCGCGCCGTGTTCGACAATCCGCGGCACGACTACCCGAAGCGCATCGTGTACGAGCTCTCCGCGGACGGCGTCCTGAGCGCGACGACAGGACAACTGAAGGGCGGGACGCCGCGTCGCTTCGAGTTCAGACGCGAGACCAAGTAGCCGCGCGATATCCACGGAGACCCCATGCTTCCTCACGCCTTCCGATCGATCAGCCTCGCCATCGTCCTCACGCTCCCCGCGGTCGCCGTCGGCTGCGCCAGTTACCGCACGCCGGGCGGTCCGGCGCCAATCGGCGAGATGACCGCCGCGTCGGTGGCGGAGCGGCTGCGCTCCGTTCCCGAGACGCCGCTGCCGGCGATCATCGCGTTCACGCGCGTGCAGGAGTCTGGATACCGCTCTTGGAACGATGGCGGCGTGGATCGCGGCAGCCTGTCGCTCGTCGGCCCGCGCGAGATCGAGCGGGAGCAGGACGCACAGGCGATCGCGGGCTGGGCGGAGGTGCGCGATGTGGTGCGACTCACGCCGATCCTCGTGCGTGCGCAGGCCGATTCGCTGCTGGCCTTGCGCGAGGGCGCGGCTTCGCTGCATGCGGATGTGCTCGCGATCTACACGGTTGACACCGTGTTCGACATCGATAGCCACGACATCGGACCGATCGGGCTGATCACCCTCGGACTGGCCCCGACCGAGCAGGCACGCGTACGCACCTCGGTGTCGATGGCATTCTTCGATGTGCGCACCGGCCATTGCTTCGGGACCGCGGAGGGAACCGCGTCGGACGACCAGCTCGCGAATGCCTGGACCAGCGGCGATGCCGTCGACCAGTGCCGGCTGCGCGTGGAGCGGAAGGCGTTCGAGGCGATGCTGGGCGAGGCCCGCAAGACATGGGAGGGCGCTGCGTCCATTCGGCGCGCGGCACTCACGGGTGAGCCCACGAAGCCGCAGTAGTTGGCGCAGGCACGCCAGCGATGTCGCATGCGCCTGGACTCCGCCGACGACTGCGCTGAGCCGATGACGCACGACAGGGTGCGTTCCCTGTCGCTATCGTCCCCCCATGCAGGACCCGAAGGAACCGGAGCCACTCTGGCTCGAGGTCGATCGCGCGCTCGAGGACTGGCTTGGGCCGGACGATGCGGCGTTGCGAAGCGCGACGGCATCCGCGAACCGCGCGGGCATGCCTGCGATCGCGGTCGCGCCCGCACAGGGGCGCATGCTGCAGGTGCTCGCGCGTGCGATCGGCGCGCGGCGGATCCTCGAGATCGGCACGCTCGCTGGCTACAGCGCGATCTGGCTTGCGCGCGCGTTGCCTGCGGACGGGCGACTGGTCACGCTCGAGATCGATCCCGAGCGCGCGCTGGTCGCGCGTGAGAACCTCGCGAGGGCTGGACTTTCGGAGAGATCCGAAGTTGTCGTCGGCCCCGCCGCGGACTCGCTCGATGCGCTCATCCGCGCAAAGATCGCACCGTTCGACATGATCTTCATCGATGCGGACAAGCGAAACTGCCCGGTGTACATCAGGCATGCGCTCGCAATCGCCCGCACGGGATCGCTGATCGTCGTCGACAACGCGATCAGTCGCGGACGGCTGATCGACTCCTCCACCGGCGACCCGCATGTCGACGGCCTGCGCGCGATGATGGACTTCGTCTCGCACCACCCTCGGCTCGAGGCAGCGGCCGTGCAGACGGTGGGTGCCAAGGGCTACGACGGGTTCCTCATCGCCACGGTCGTGGACGAGCGGCTGCCCACGATCGCTGGCTGACGCGGGCGAACCGCTGTGCGATACCGTGCGGCGGACCATCGGGGTGAGCGCGGATCCTCACCCGAACCGCGTTGGAACCCACTACGCTGCCACGGTGGACCTCTCCCCCACGCATTCACCTGAAGCGAAGCTCGCGCGCCGCGATGCGGTGCTCGCCGCGGTCACCCGCGCATCCGAGCGCCTGAGCGAGCCGCAGCCCTGGGCCACGCTGGTCGACGAAGCGCTGCGGATCCTCGGCGAGGCCACGCGCGTGAGCCGCGTGTATGTCTTCGAGGTCGACCACCGCGAAGGCGTCGAGTGCGTGAGCCAGCGCTTCGAGTGGTGTGCGCCGGGCGTGACGGCCCAGATCGACAATCCCGGCCTGCAGGGCGTGCCGCTCGAGGCGGCGGGCTACGTGCGCTGGAGCGAACTGCTGCGCGCGGGTGAGCCAGTCTTCGGCGACATCGAGGACTTTCCCGAGAGCGAGCGCCCCCTGCTCGAGCTGCAGGAGATCAGGTCGATCCTGGTGCAGCCCATCTTCGAGGGCTCGCGCTGGTGGGGATTCATGGGGTTCGACGCCTGCGATGCCGTCCAGTCGTGGGAACGCGCCGAGGTCGACACCCTGCGCATCGCGGCCCTGCTGCTGGGCGCGGCGATCCATCGCCAGACGCGCGAGAGCCAGATGCGCGAGGTGCAGAAGCTCGAGGCGCTCGGCCGCATGGCGAGCAGCGTGGCACACGACTTCAACAACGTGCTCATGGTGATCGCGGGCGCGACGGAGCTGCTCAAGGGCGAGCTCGAAGCGACGGACGCGCGCCATCTGGCCGAGGGTCCGCACGCCGTGATGATCGACCAGGCGCTCGAGCGGGCGAGCACGCTCACGCGGCGGCTGCTCGAATTCAGCCGCCGCCGGACGGGACGGCCGCAGGTCGTGTGTCCCCTCGAACTGCTCCGCCGCGAGGAGCCGCTCCTGCGGCAGGCGGTCGGACCGCGCGTGCAGCTGCGCATCTTCCAGGGCGGCGACGGCAGACCGATCGCTCCTGTGCGCATCGAGCCCACCGAGTTCGCGCAGGTGGTGCTCAACCTCGCGGTGAACGCGCGTGATGCCATGCCCACGGGCGGTGAGCTGATCTTCGACGTGTCCACGGTAGACGCCTCGGACTCCCCCGCCTCGTTCGACCTCATGACCGAGGGACGCTGGACCCTCCTGCGGGTAGCCGATTGCGGCGATGGGATGTCGCCCGAGGTGCTCGCGCATGCCTTCGAGCCGTTCTACACCACCAAGGGTCGCGACCGAGGGACCGGGCTTGGTCTCTCGACCGTGCAGGGCATCGTCACGGCCGCGGGCGGGCACATCCGCGTGTCGAGCACCGTGGGGCGCGGCACGGAGTTCCGCGTCTACCTCCCCGCCGCGATCGAACCCGCGTAGGGACGCCTTGACCTACTTCGCAGGCACCGCGGCAGCGTCCTCGACCTTGAGTTGGTCCTTGCCCGGCTCGACCTGCACGGTCGACAGCCGCAGCATCTGGTCGAGCCGGATCGTGTCCGACACCTTGCCCGGCACGTCATCGTTGCGAATGCCGAAGTCGGAGAGCTTGACCTCGTAGCCGCACTGGATGAACACGAGATCCCCGGGAGCGATGGTCGCGGTGCGCTCCGAAGCCTTGAGGAAGGAGATCTTCGCCTTCTCGATGCGGAGCGGCTTCTTCACGCCGTGCATTTCCATCATGCCCACGAGCGTGGCGGTCCAGGTGGAGAAATCGGCGCCCGACTTCACCTGCTCGACCGCTTCGGTCTTCTCGAGCGTGAACTCGATGTTGGGATGACGGGCGGCATCGAGCCAGTGGTCGCCCGCGAGATGCTCGTCACGAAGTGGAATGCCTGTGGCCAGCGAGGCGATGGGCAGGATCCAGCGGCCGCCCGCGAGCGATGCGGGAGCGTCGGCGGGGCCCGCCACCGCGTAGCCGACCACGGAGTTGGACTTTCCCACGATGTTCTGCAGCGGTGCATCGGAGGTGAAGGTGACCTGGGCCTGTCGACCGGAGATGGTGTGGTAGACAGTGCCCTTGGCGGCGAGTTCGGCGGGGATCTCGGGCTCCGGCACCCGCGCCGCCGGTGGTTCGGCGAGAACGGGCGCCGTCAGCGAGATCAGCACCGAGGCGAAGGCGGACGCGGACAGGAGCATGGAGTGGCGCTTGGTCATGGCGTGGTTTCCCTGGACGGGTTTCGCGTGAGGCGGCGACGCAGCATGGCGACGGCCGAGACTCCGGTCGCGAGCACGAGACCCGTGGCGACGGACGGAAGATGCTTGGGGTCGGCCCCGCCCGGCAGGAGGCCGAAGGCGAAGCGGCTTTCGATGCGGGCGGATTCGGACGCAGGCTCCGAGCCCACGCCGATCTCGTCGAGCAGATCCTGCTCGGCATCGGACACTGGGGCATCGGAAGCCTCCAGGCGCGCGTCCGGCCAGCGCGTGAAGCCTTCACGCCCCGTGGCGATCCACGCGCCGACCGAGGCCAGTCCGATGAGAAGCGCGGCGACATGCGCGGTCCTTCCGGATCCACCGGTCACGGGTTGCTCCCCACCGCCTGCGGCGATGCGTCGACTTCGGTCTGGAACGGCGTTGCCGTGAGGTCCATGAACTTGAGGCCGAGGTAACCGGTGCGGTCCTTGGTGCGCAGCGTCCCGCTCAGGTGCAGGCGGCGCGAGTCCGCCTCCATCGGCTCGACGGTGAATGGAATGCGCAGCGCGAGACGCCTGGTTTCGCCCGCGGGAAGCGACATGTCACCCGTCCAGCTCCCCTCCGCAACCGGAAACGCCATCTCGCCGTGCGCAAGCTGGTACTCGATGGCCGTGACCACCAGATCGCGTCCGCCGGGATTGCTGAGGTCGAGGTCGAGCGCCGCGTCGTGCTGCGAGACCGTGGCGCCGCCGATCAGCACGCGGGGGTTGGAGCTGTTCGCGACGCAGCCGCCGAGCAGCAGCAGCGCCAACGCGAGGATGGGCGCGCTCGCCGTCCGCATCACGGGGCGCGGCGGCGGCGATTCAGGTCGGTTGCTCATGCTGTCCTTCCAAAGAGGTGCGGAAGCCGTCCGGCTGCCTGGAGGTGGGTGTGGATGATGCGGTCGGGCCGCACCAGCACGCGGCTGCCGCGGCCCAGCGCCCGCTGCAGGGTGCGCGAGGGATCGCGGAAATCGATGTTCTCGACAAGTCGTGGCGCATCGGGCGCGAACGGTGCGGCGTACCCCGCCCCGGGGCGGTCACCATCGCCGATGGCGATCCACGCCAGCTGCGATCCAAGCAGGTCGTCGAGCCGGCGGATGCCGCCGTGGGGCAGCACGATCGTGGGCTGCGGAAGGAACGCTCCCGCCGCTGCGCCCGAACCAATGAAGCCGGCGCGATAGTGCGGCCGGATGGCGCGGCCGCGCATGTGCAGCAACCGATCGACGAAGGGAAGCGCGGTGAGCATGCGCACCGCTCCCTGTACTGCCACGGCCTCAGGGATCGACCTCGGCGCCATGATGCGGCCGAGCCTCAGCGCCAGTCGCGACAGGCGCTCCTGGTGGGGTCGGCGCTCGGCCTCGTAGCTCGCAAGATCCTCCGGTCGAAGCCATCCCTGGATCACGCCCCCCAGCTTGCAAGCGATGTTGGCGGCGTCGCGGAGTCCGGCAGTGAGACCCTGTGCCGCGAAGGGCGGGCTGAGATGGGCGGCATCGCCCGCAAGGAACACGCGTCCGAGCTGCCAGCGCTCGGCCATGCGCGACTCGAAGCGCACCACGGAGGCCGAGAGGATGGGCGTGGAGGCCGCTTCGCTCCAGATCGAGGCGAGGATGGCGCGCACCGCCTCGCTGCCCTGTTTGACGCGCGCCTCCTCGTCAGGTCGCAACATGCACTCGATGCGGCGCACGCCGTGCGGGATCGAGACCATGACGCTGGAACGCCTCGGATCGCAGCGGATCGCGGCGTGCCGGACGGGCTCCGTGTCGGCGAGGTTGGCGACGAGCCATGGCGTCTCGAGCGTGGCCCCGTGCATGGCGATGCCCAGGAGTCCGCGCACCGTGCTGCGCGCACCGTCGCAGGCGACCACCCAGTCGGCCGACTCGGTGGACAGCGCACCACCCGCATCGCGCACGGTCACGCGGACACAGGCCGCATCCTGGTCGAGCGCCGACACCGAGCATCCTTCGCGCAGCGTGATGCGCCCGTCGCGGGCCGCGGCTGCGGCCAGCACATCCGTGATGCGGCCCTCGTGCACCACCACCGCCTGCGGGTAGCCGAAATCCGTCTCCGCCTGGCGGAGGCGCAGAAAGGTGCGGCCATGGGGAGTGAGGTAGCGGCACATCACCGCCCCCTGCTCGCCACCCTCCCAGTCGCCGAGGATGCGATCCGCGATCCCGCAGGCCTGCCATGTGCGCAGGCTCTCGTCGTCGAGCGACACCGTCCGCGGGAGACGTTGCTCCGTCGCACGCGTGGTGCGCTGCGCCGCTCCGTCCCGCTCCAAGACCAGTACGCGCACACCCTGCCGCGCGAGCAGCAGCGCCGTCGTGAGCCCCACGGGACCGCCGCCGACCACGATGACGCGTGCGCTCACGCGGGCCCTCCCGCGTCGCCATGCGCGGCACCGTCTGCTGCCGGGGACTTCCCGACCATCGCGATCTGCTGCGCCACCGCGCCGCACCAGTAGTCGTGATTGACCACATCGCGGTACCCGAGCCCGGCGAAGATCCGCACCAGCGTCTGCTGGTCGGGAAAGTACTTGTTGGACTCGGGCAGGTAGCGGAACGAGTTGAACTCGCCGCGGTGGAACACGAGCTTGCCCAGGACGGGCGCGATGCGCTTGAAGTGGACCTCGTACGCCATGCGGAACAGGGCGTTCCGCGGCTTGCCCTGGTCGATGTTGCTCACGAAGCCGCCGCCGCGCACCACGCGGTGCATCTCGCGGAGTCCGCCCTCGAGGGACTCGAGGTTGCGCAGTCCGAAGCTGATGACCGCGCCGTCGAAGTGGCCGTCGGGATAGGGCAGCGCGAGTGCATCGCCCTCCACGAACTCGATCCTCTCCGCAAGGCGCGCGGGGAGCCGCTGCGCGACCTTGCGGCGCGCGACCTCGAGCATGCGCGGCGAGGCGTCGACCGCGGTGACGCGCACATCGGGGTGCTTCTGGACCAGCAGGATCGCGATATCGGCGGTGCCGGTGCAGAGATCGAGGATGTGCGCACCCCGCGGCACGGGCAGCAGATCCACCGCACGGCGATCGAAGCGCCGCTTGGTGCCGAAGCTGTGCAACTCGTTGGTCGCGTCGTACTTCTCGGCGAGTCCGTCGAAGAACTGCCGGTTGTAGTCGCGCCAGCGCGAGGCGCGGAAATGCCGGGCGAACCCCACATCGCGGATGAGGGCGAGCTTCGCCTGGTCGTCATGCAGCTTCACGGTCACTGGAGTCTCTCCTCACGCGGCGCGGAAACAGATGATAGGTGGCGGGGCATGGCGAGGAACACCGCGGCGGCCGCCACGAGTGCGAGCGCCGCCGCCACGAGGGAGCTTGCGTGAAATCCGGCGATGAAGGCATCGAACACCGGACCGCGGACCTTTGATTCCGCTGCGGCTCCCGCGACCTGCCCCACGCGCTCGGCCACCGACATGGCGACGCCGAGCGACTGGCGAATGGCGGACTGCGCTTCGGCGGGCAGGGGCGAGCCCGCAAACGCCGCGGTGACATCGGCTCTGTAGACGGCGTTGAAGACGCTGCCCATCGCCGCCACGCCGAGCGTGCCACCGAGCTCGCGCGCGGTGTCGTTGAGCGACGATGCCAGTCCCAGTCGGTCCGAGGAGATCGAGCCCATCACGACCTCGGTCGCGGTGGCGCTCACGATCCCAAGGCCCGTGCCCAGCAGGAGCATCTGGCCAACCAGCACCGCGTACGGCGTGTCGATCCGGTCGACCACCACCCACGCGAAGCCGGCGGACATGAGCAGCAGCCCGATCCCGCACGATGCCCCGGGCGAACAGCGGCGGGCCGACCACGCGGCGACCAGCGCGCCGAGCACGATGGCGCCCGCGAACGGGAGCGTGCGCAGTCCCGCCTCGAGCGCGTCGTGTCCGCGCACGAACTGGAAGTACTGCGTGACCATGAACACGAAGCCGAACAGGCCGAAGAACGCCGCGCCGATGGCGAGGACCGCCGAGGCACAGGCACGCGAACCCACGAGCCGCAGGTCCAGCATCGGGTGCGCGGTCCGCGACTCGTGGCGCACGAAGATGGCCAGCAGCAGCACGGCCCCTGCCGCGGAACCCAGGATGACTGCGGAGTTCCATCCGCGCTCGGGAGCCTCGATGAAGCTCCACACGAGCACGAGGATGCCGGTGATCGCAAGCAGGTTGCCGCGCACATCGAGCGGCGCCCGATCCGCCTCGCGCGACTCGTCGATGCTCAAGAGCGCGCCCAGGGCGATGCCCGCCACGAGCGGCACGTTGATGAGGAAGATCGCCCCCCAGTCGAAGTGCCGCAGCATCCATCCGCCCACGACCGGCCCGATGGCCACGCCGATGCCGCTGCATCCAGCCCATACGCCGATCGCGAGGCGACGAAGACGCGGCTCGGGAAAGGCGTGCGTGAGGATCGCCAGCGTGGCGGGAAACACCATCGCCGCGCCGACGCCCATCGCCGCCCGCCATCCGACGAGGGCACCCGGGGTGCCCGCGAACGCCGCTCCGACCGAGGTCACGCCGAAGACCGCGACCCCCAGCACCAGCAGCCGACGGCGCCCGAAACGGTCGGCGGCGTTGCCCATGGTCAGCAACAGCGTGGCGAACACGAGGATGTACGCGTCCACGATCCACTGCAGCTGGCTGTTCGATGCACCGCCCAGCGCCCGGACAAGGGTGGGGAGCGCCACATTGACGATCGACCCGTCCATGACGATCAGGGTCACCGCCAGTGCGACCGTGATGAGCGCGCACAGGCGTCGTCGACCGATGACGGCAACGCCGCCATCCTTCGCGGGATGGGATGCGGGGTGATCCACGGGCACCCCCGTTCATCGGCACAATCGCGGCCACTCAGGAATGGACCCGACGCCGTGGTGCCGAGAATCCGACGCAGCGAATCGCTATCCTGCGGTCTGTGACGACGAACGCGCCCTCGCTCGCCAGCAACGGACCGAGCTTCCTGCTCCGCTACCTGGTCAAGCGGGCGAGGTTCGCCAACCCGCTCCTGTCGGGCAGGCCCGCAGTCACCTACGCGTCGTACCGCACGGGCAGCACGGCGATCCACCACGCCATCCGCAGCGCCGGCATAGGCGTATCAGTCAAGGCGCACATGCTCGCGTTCGGCAATATGGTCGAGCGCGTGCGCGACCGGCAGCGGTTCGCCAACGCCGACACGCAGATCCCCAAGTCGTGCCATGTGGGCGACTGGTCGGTCCGACTCGGCATCGTCGAGCCGCGGCGCGAGGCCGACTTCGTCATCCTGGTGCGCGATCCGTGGGCCGTGGCCCACAGCATCTTCGTCCTCAGCGGACCACGCACGCACCCCGAGTTCGCGGCGGCCCCGCGTGATGCGCACGAGCGCGCCCGCATGGTCGATCGTGCCGAGGAGATCATCTTCGGCGCGTTCCCGCGCGAGATCATGTGCCGCTGGGTGCGCGAGGATGTGCACACCGCCCTCGGGTGGAACCCTCTCGCGCAGCCATTCGACGCCGAGCGCGGCGTGTGCGAGTACGAGCACGGACCGTGGCGCATCCAGCTCATGCGGTCCGACATCCCCGACGAGCGCAAGTCGGAGGCGTTGCGCGCGTTCTTCAAGCGCCCATCGATCGTGGTCGAGCGAAAGAACGACGCGCTCTCCAAGACGCCGATCAGTGCCACGGTTTCCGAGATCGCGCGCGAGGCCATCGCGCGGCGGCCCGATGCGGTTGCGGCGATGTACGGAGACGCGGTGTGCACACACTTCTGGACCGCACGGGAGCGCGACGCCATGCGGGCGCGCTGGACCGAGCCAGCGACGGTCGCGTAGGCGAGCCATGCGCTTGAGCGGTGCCATCGCACTCCCCATTGCGCACTGCGCGCTGCGAGCATGGCGCGACGCTGACCTTCGATCGCTGCAGCGGCACGCCGACAACCGCAACGTCTCGCGGGCACTCTTCGACCGGTTTCCGTTTCCCTACACCGAGCGCGACGCCGAGCGCTGGATCGCCATCGCCACGGCAGCGGAGCCCGACCAGGACGTCCACCTCGCGATCACCGTGCATGACGAGGCCGTCGGCGGCATGAGCGCGATGCGCGGGCGGGAGAACGCGCGCTTCACGGCCGAGGTCGGATACTGGCTGGGCGAGGAGCACTGGGGTCGCGGGATCGGCACGGCTGCGCTCGCCGCCTTCGCGGCGGAGCTCTTCCGCCACACCGACCTCGAGCGCCTCGAGGCGGGCGTGTTCACCTCGAATCCCGCATCGATGCGCGTGCTGGAGAAGGCGGGCTTCACCTGCGAGGGCGTCCGCCGCCGCATGTTCTTCAAGCACGGCGTCTTCGAGGACGACGCGGTGTACGCGCTGCTGCGCGGCGATCGCCGCGGTCAGGTCCCGCAATAGGTGCAGTAGCCGGCGAAATCGGGCGGCG
This sequence comes from uncultured bacterium, assembly GCA_903856525.1. Taxonomy (GTDB): domain Bacteria; phylum Planctomycetota; class Phycisphaerae; order Phycisphaerales; family SM1A02; genus QWPT01. Next base: position 12,415 of record CAIOCH010000521.1, read on the forward strand.
GCGGATCGGCGTAGTGCGCGTGCTCGGCTGCGAGATCGAACGGGCGCGCCAGCACAGCCAGCAGTTCGCGCAGCGGCTGCAGGTCGCCCCGCTCCTCTGCGGCGGCCAGCACCGCCTCGACGCGGTGGTTGCGCGGGATCACGGCGGGATTCGCGCCGCGCATCGCCCGGAGCACCTCCGATCGCGGCCGACCCTCCGCGTCCAGCCGCGCGTGCCACCGCGGGATCCACGAGGCGAGTTCCGCAGGTTCCTCGCCGCGCGAGAGCGCACGGAAGGTGTTGGTGAGGTCGGCCCGCGCATCCTGCATCGCAGCGAGGAGCTGCTGCACGAGCGGAAGGTCGCTGTCGTCCTCACGGGCCAGCCCCAGCTTTGCGCGCATGCCCGCGAGGAACTGCGCTCGGTAGCGCACGGCGAAACCCGCGAGCGCATCGTTCGCGACCGCCACTGCGGCCGCCTCGTCCTCCGCCAGCAGCGGCACCATCGCCTCGGCAAAGCGCGCGAGGTTCCACTGGATGATCGCCGGCTGATGCCCGTACCGATATCGCCCGTGATGGTCGATGGAGCTGAACACGGTGTCGGCGTGGTACCCGTCCATGAAGGCGCACGGTCCGTAGTCGATGGTCTCGCCCGACACCAGCGTGTTGTCGGTGTTGAGCACGCCGTGCACAAAGCCGATGCACTGCCAGCGCGCCACGAGGTCCGCCTGCCGCGCGATCACCGCGCGGAGGAACTCGGCGTACTGCAGCGGGCCCTCGCCGATCGCCGGATCATGCCGGGCGATGGCGTGGTCGGCCAGCGCGCGCAGCACTGGGAGATCCTCGAGCCCCGCCGCATACTGGAAGGTGCCTACGCGGATATGGCTGTCCGCCACCCGCACCAGCACCGCACCGGGCTTCGATCCCATGCGCTCGATCCACTCGCCCGTCGTCACCACCGCGAGGCTTCGCGTGGTCGGCACCCCGAGTGCATGCA
>CAIOCH010000522.1 GCA_903856525.1 uncultured bacterium
CCGCCCGGTCCCATGCGGCCGCCACCGGGCGGACCGAACCCCGGACCGTCTTCCGGACCGAACGGCGGGGGGCCGTCGAACCCACCGCCCGGTAAGTCGCCCGGCGGCGGAGCCTGTCCGACGGCGAAGGTCGATGCGGCGAGTGCGAGCGTTGCCATGGCCAGTCGAAGCGATGTCGTGGTTGCCATGCGGAGTCCCATTGCCATGCGAAACCTGCGGAAGCGGGGGTTGCCCGTTCCAACGCCGCAGGGGACGCCCGATGACATGCAATTCAGCCGATCTTGGCGATACCGCCCATGTAGGGGCGAAGCGCCTCGGGCACAACCACGCTGCCGTCGGCCTGCTGGTGCATCTCGAGCAGCGGGATCAGGATGCGCGGGCTCGCCGCCACCGTGTTGTTGAGCGCATAGGCGAAGCGCATCTTGCCGTGCTCGTCCTTGTAGCGCAGGTTCAGGCGGCGGCACTGGAAGTCGCCCAGGCGGCTCGCCGAGTGCGTCTCACCGAACTCGCCCGTGGGCGCGCCATCCTTGCCCATCTCGCCGCGGCCCGGCATCCAGCTCTCGACATCGATCATGTCCTCGTTCTTCACGCCGAGGTCGCCGGTGCAGCACTGGAGCAGGCGGTAGGGGAGACCGAGCGACTGGAGGATCATCTCCACCGTCTCGAGCATCTGCCTGTGCCACGCGCGGCTCTCGGCCTCGTCGGCCTTGCACACGACCACCTGCTCGACCTTGTCGAACTGGTGGATGCGGTAGAGCCCGGCGGTGTCCTTGCCCGCGGCGCCCGCCTCGCGGCGGAAACATGTCGACACGGTGCAGTACTTGAGCGGCAGCTGGTCCGCCTGCAGGATCTCCTCAGCGTGCAGGCCCATGAGGCCCACCTCGCCGGTGCCCGTCAGGTACATGTCGTGGCCCGAGCCGCGCTTCGATTCCTCGATGTGGTAGGCCTGCTCGCGCCCCGCGGGAAAGAAGCCCGTGCCCACCATGCACTCCTCCTTCACGATCACGGGAACCCCCATGGGCGTGAAGCCGCGCTTGTCGGCCATGAAGTCGACCGCGTAGCGCAGCACCGCCTGGTGCAGCCGCATGCCGAGTCCGGCCAGCACGTAGTGGCGCGTGCCGCCCATCTTCACACCGCGCTCGAAGTCGACGAGGTGGTGCAGTTTCACGAGCTCGAGATGCGTGCGCGGCTTGAAGCCGCGGTTCTCGGCGAAGGTCCTGCCGAAGTCCCAGCCCGCTGGTGCCCAGCGGCGGATCTCCACGTTGTCGTCGCTGCCCTTGCCGCGCGGCACATCGGCAGCCGGCGGTTGGGGCACCTGCAGCCAGAGCGCCTTGAACTCGGGCTCGATCGCGCCGAGATGCCGTTCCTCCTCGGCCACGAGCGCCTTGAGTTCGGCGGGCTTTGCCTCGAGCGACGCGATCTCCATCTCCAGGCGGTCCTTCTCGTCACCTGCGGCGCCCTTGAGCTTGCCCTTCAGCTGACCGATGCGCGGACCGACCTCCTTGGAGATCTTGTTCTGCTCCGAGCGCGCGTTCTCCACGCGGGTCAGGATCGCCCGCCGCGCCTCGTCGAGGGCCAGCAGCCGATCGATGTCGACCTGCATGCACTTGTCGCGCACGCCGTTGCGGTACTTGTCGGGGTTCTCGCGGAGGTCCTTCAGGTCGATCATGGCGGGGGAAAGGTAGCAAAACCCGCGCGGACCTTCACTCCGCTAGACGCGGTACGACGGCGGCGCCGCCCAGCGCATCTTGGCGCGGAGCGCATCCCAGTAGCGGTTCGACGGGTTCGACACGAAGAGCGCCTTGCGGTCGTGCTGCACCACGCGCACGCGGTCGCCAGCGCGCAGCGGCAGCGGCAGTTGCCCGTCGAGCACCACGCAGGTGCCCTCGTTCACCCGCCGCATGGTCAGGGTGATCGTCTCGGCCGCGCTCACCACCACGGGGCGAAAGGCGAGGCTTTGCGCGCAGATCGGGGTGATGGTGATGCCGGCGACATCGGGATGGACGATGGGGCCACCCGCGCTCGCGCTGTAGGCGGTCGAGCCCGTGGGCGTCGCCACGATGACTCCATCGCCCGTGATCTCCACGCCCTGTTCATCGTCGTCGACGGCGAGCACCATGTCGATCATGCGGTGCGGCGCCCCGGCGGTGAGCACGGCGTCGTTGATGGCCAGTCCGCGGGCCGGAGGACAGCCGTCGGCGTGGACCACCTCCACCGACAGCAGCATGCGGGCGCGCAGCGGAGGCTTGGCGGCGAACACGACATCGGCGTGGCGCTCGAGGTCGCCCGCGTCGAACTCGGCGAGGAAACCCAGCCGTCCCGCGTTGATGCCCACGATGGGACGGCCGAACGCCTCCAGCCGCCGGGTCTGACCGATGAGGGTGCCGTCGCCGCCCACCACGACGGCGAGGTCGAACGCCGTTCCCGCCGCCAGCGGCTGGTCACCCGCGTCGACGTCCAGCACCTGCGCGTGGCGCGCGATCACCGGCCGGATGGCCGCTGCCGTGCGTGCCGCCTCGGGCTTGTCGCGGTTGGCGATGAGGAGGGCGGTGGGCATGGCGCGAACCTTAGCTCACGAGCCCCTTGGTGAGCCGCATGAACGCGGTCTCGAGGCTGATTTCCTCGGGCTGCAGGCGCGAGAGGCGGAAACCCTGCGCGAGCAGCCGGGCCGCCAGCTCGCTCGCGGCGATGTCGGCGTCGGGCGCCAGCTGCACATCCAGGCGGCGTCCACCCTCCTCGACCATGATGTCGACCTTGGCCACGCCCCGCACCGCGCGGAGCAGCTGCGCCGCCTCCTCGGTGCGAGCCTCCACCTGGATCTGCACCACCTTGCCCACCTTGGCGCGCTGCATGAGGTCGCTCACCGCGCCCGCGAACACCAGCTTGCCCTGCTCGACCACGCCCACGGCGTTGCACAGGTCCGCCAGCTCGTACAGGATGTGCGAGGAGATGAGGATGGTCTTGCCGATGCGGCGCAGTTCCTTGAGGAGCTCGCGCATCTCGATGCGCGCCCGCGGGTCGAGGCCCGAGCTCGGCTCGTCCATGAGCAGCACCTTGGGATCGTGGATGAGTACGCGCGCCACCGCAAGCCGCTGCTGCATGCCGCGCGACAGCCCGTTCACCTCGGTCTCGGTCTTGTGCGACAGATCGGTGAGCGCGAGCACCTCCGCGATGGTCTTCTCGCGCCTGCCCGACGGCACCGCGTAGCACGCCGCGAAGAACTCGAGGTACTCGCCCACCGTCATGTCCTGGTACGCGCCCATGAAGTCGGGCACGTAGCCGATGAGCGGCCGGATGAGGTGGTTCTGGTAGCCCACCACCTTGCCGTCGATGCGCGCCTCGCCCCAGGTGGGCTTGAGCAGCGTGGCGAGGATCTTGATCGTCGTCGTCTTGCCAGCGCCGTTCGGCCCGATGAAGCCGAAGCAGGTCCCTTCCTCGATGGTGAGGTTGAGGTTGTCGAGCGCGACGAAGTCGCCGTACTTCTTCGTGAGGTTGACCGTCTCGATCATCGGCATGGATTGCTCCGCTCGCTGCGAACCCCGCTCATTCGGCCATCCGCGCCCCCGCGCGCGGGAACTTCTCCGGCACCACCCACGACGCATCGGCGGGCAGCGGCATGATCCAGCGCACCAGCACCGGTCCCGAGCCCTCCACCCGCTCGCCGTCGAGCGTGAGCTCGTACGGCATGTCCGCCTGCTCCAGCCAGCCCATCACGATGAGGCAGGGCTGCGTGAACCACTCCGAGAGATCGAGCTCGCGCGCGCCCGTGCGCAGCACGCGAAACGGGCTGTCCGGTGTGCCTGTGTTGCCCCGCAGATACTGGGGGGGCGGCAGCATGCCGTACATAGAGCTCATCTCCAGCGCGTCGGTCATCGTCACGGTGTCGGTCACGAGCCCGATGCCGGTGCGGATCCGCTGCGCGAGGTCCTCGATGTAGGACTTGCTGATGGACTCCTCCAGACCAAGCCGGTTGCTCAGCGGGCGCGCTCCGTCGAACACCTTGGCGAGGTCCAGCGGCTCACCCGCGGGCCATGGCTGCACGCTGCGCATCTCACCGCGGTTGGGGAGCTGCCCGGGGAACCGACGGACTGCGGTTTGTCCCGGGTCGGCGTTTCCGAGTGAGGGCAGCGGATTCTGCCGCGGCCAGATGTGGATCATCCGCACATCCCGTAGCGTGCCCGGCAGCTGGTGCACGAGCGTGCCCTTGATCGCGATCGTGGGCGCCGCCTTGTCCGTGGCGATCTCCACCGACACCGGATCCACCGCCCGCGGCATCCGTCCCCAGCCATCGCGCACGGCACCCATCCAGCTCGCCTTGAAGTCGACGGTCGTCGCGCGCGACGGGACGTCCGCCCGCCAGGGGGTGTCGAGCGGGGCGGTGTAGCGCTCCCGGCTCGGGAAGCCCTCGACGGTCCCGCCCGTCGGTCGCCAGCTGGTCAACAGGTTGCGCGTGCGGGCGTCCGCAGCCGGATCGATCGCGATCTCCGCCTCGCCGTACGTGGGCACGAACACCGAGACCCAGCTGGTGGCGCGCCGGCGCAGCTCCTGATCCATGTCGCTCTGCCCTGGTCCGCGTTCGATGGCGTCGAGCACGGTCAGGTGGCTCGCGCGCGCGCTGCGACCGGAGAGTGCCTTGCCCACCAGAAGGATCGCTCCCGTGAAGATCGCGGCCACGCCCACATACGCCACCCAGGCCCAGCGCTCCCGACGCGCCGACTTGAGCAGTGCGAACCCAAGCGGTCCCGCCACGATCCAGTACAGCCCGAAGACCGCGGTCGCCGCCAGCACGCCGATCGCCGCTTGCCCCGCGAGGCCGATCGTCTCGCTCACCAGCTTGCCTTCGCCGATCTCCGCCGAAACGCCGCCGCTCGTCACCAGCCGCGTCGCCTGCGAGAGCGCCGTGTACTCGCCTCCCGATGGTGTGTCGGCTCGTCGTCCGAGCACGCGGTTCCAGAAGACGTCGCCCTGCGGAATCGCGGGCACCTGCAGCGCGCGCGAGGAGAGCTCCTCGATGTCCACGCCGACGATCGTCATGTGGCCGAAGCCCAGCTGTCTCCGCACACCCACGACGCGACCGTCGAACTCGCCCGCGTCCGCCTGCACCGAGCCATCGATCGCCTTGGGCGCGGGCGTGGCCAGGAACGGCCTCCAGCCACGGTCGAGCGTCGCCGGTTCAAACGCCGAGAGCCTGGTCTTGACGTTCGAGTCGCGCAGGACATCCGAGAGCGACAGCATGGGAAGGATCTCGCGCACTGGCACGTCCTCGATGCGCGTCGGGGCCACCGAAGGAAGCAGCCCGCTCATGCGGTGTCGTCCCTCCGCGCCGATCGACCAAGGGTCGCCCGCCGACGGCAGCGCGATCACGAAGTTTCCGCCACGCTCGATCCACTGCTCCAGCGCCCGCGCCGACTCCTCGCTCAGCCTCGCCGGCAGGATGGAGCCGTCCGCCCACACGATGGTGTCGAAGACCGCGAGGCCTTCCCATCGGTCGGGCAGCGCGTCGGTGTCGCGCACATTTGCGATCACAGTCGAACTGTTCATCGACGGGATCGTTCCGCCTTGGCCGGCCTGTCCGAAGATGTCGAGCCCCAGCGTCCGCGCCCCGACCACCAGCACGGCGTCGTCCGCCATGCCCATGGCCCGCGATGGGTTGCTCGCCACGGCCGATCCCATCTTCACCGTGCCGAGGTCGCGGACCCGCTCCCCGCCCTCGATCTCGTAGAGCCGCAGGTCCCACACCGCGCCCTGCAGCGAGCCCTCGCCCTCGGGAGGGAGCACGCCGTACAGCCAGCGCCGCTGCGCTTGGCCGGGGTTCAGCACGAACCGCCGCGCATGCTCCACCACATCGAGGTCGGCATTGGTGAGCTCCCACACCGCCTCCACCTCCGCCACGCGGTCAAGGCTGCTTCGGAACTGCACCTGCGCCGCGAGTGGACCGCCGCCGCGCGCCACATCGCCCACCCCGAGGTGCACCAGCTCCACATCCACCGACTGGGCCGCGGAATGCGCGGTGGCGCTTCCGAGAACCCCCGCGGCAAGCAGGGCAAAGGGGGCGAGGGTCCGGCGCACGGGCATGGAGCGCGGGAGTGTACCCGCGGATTTCCGCATCCCCTCGCGGCGGTCCTCAATCGGACCACCGTTCGCGCCGATTTCACAGGCATGACGGACGACACGCTCGCCTTCGCGCTCATGGCTGCGCTCGCCGGGGCCGCTCTCGCCGCCATCCTCACCGCACAGGTCATGGGCGCCCGGGTCGACCACGCCCGCCGTCTGGCGCAACTCGTGCGCGACACGCGGCGTCTCCGGGCACACCATCTCCCCACCCCCGCACCCGCGCGCGCCAGACGCCGCGTCTAGCGCTGTAGTTTCGCCAGTTCACCGAGGATCGCCGCGTGGCTGCGGATGGCGTTGCGGTAGCACTCGAGCTCGAACTTCTCGTTGGGCGAGTGCACGCAGTCGTCGTCGAGGCCAAAGCCGACCAGCAGCGAGTCCATGCCCAGGATCCGCTGGATCGAGCCCACGGCCGGGATGCTCCCGCCGGTCCCGATCAGCAGCGGCGCCTTGCCGAACACGTCGTGGAGCCCCTGGTTGGCGGCAGCGAGGTAGCGCGAGCTCTCGCTCACCTCGATCGCGGAGTTCGCGCCATGGCTCTCGAACTCCGCCCGGCAGCCAGCGGGAAGGCGGCTGCGCACGAACTCCTCGAACGACTTCGCGATCCTCGCGGGATCCTGCCTGGACACCAGACGGAAACTCACCTTGGCCGTCGCGTGCGCCGCGATCACCGTCTTCGCGCCCTTGCCCGTGTAGCCGCCAAAGATGCCGTTCACATCGCAGGTCGGTCGCGACCAGGTGCGCTCGAGCGTCGATCGGCCGCGCTCGCCGAATCCCTCACCCAGTCCGATGTCGCCGAGGAACTCCGCATCGCTGAAGCCAAGCGACTCCCACTGCGCCTTCGTCGCCGGAGGCAGTTCGGAAACACCGTCGTAGAACCCGGGGATGGTCACGCGACGCTCGCCGTCGTGCAGCTCCGACAGGATCCGCGCGAGCACATTGATCGGGTTGGGCACCGCACCGCCGTACATGCCGCTGTGAAGATCGCGCGTCGGCCCATGGACCGTCACCTCCATGTACACCAGCCCGCGCAGGCGCGTGGTGATCGCCGGCGTGGTGATGTCCCACATGCCCGTGTCCGACACGATGCACACATCCGCCGCCAGCCGCGACTTCGCCTCGTGCATGAACGGCTCGAGGCTCTTGCTGCCCGACTCCTCCTCGCCCTCGATCATGAGCGTGACCGGGCAGGGCGGGCCGCCCGCGACCGCATGCCACGCGCGCAGCGCCTCGACGATGCCCATGACCTGCCCCTTGTCATCGACCGCACCGCGCGCGACCACGCGCTTGCCGCGCGGCCCCTCGACGATCACCGGCTCGAACGGCGGGCTCTTCCAGAGCTCGAGCGGATCAGCAGGCTGCACGTCGTAGTGCCCGTAGTAGAGCACGCGCGGCCGCTTGGCCGCATCAGGGCCCACGCCCGGGTGATGCGCGACCACCATGGGCTGGCCGATCGTCTTCGCCGCCTCGGCCTCGAACCCGAGTCCGCGCAGTTCGGTCACCAGCCACTCCGCGCACCGGCGAGTCTCCGCATCGAACGCCGGATCGGTGCTCACGCTGGGAATGCGCAGGAAATCGCAGAGTCTCGCCGTGGACGCGGCAAATCCACGATCCGCCTCCGCGAGGAGGGCATGCGTGCTGGGAAGAACGCCCGACGAGCCTGGAGTCGACATGCGGCGGAGTGTACGGCCGCGTCAGCGGAGCGGGAGCGCTGCGATCGCCAGCGCCAGCATGCTCACCACGAGCACCGACATCACGAAGAGGAACACCAACCACCGCTCCACCAGGCGCCATTCGCGCTGTGGCGGATCGAACGCTCCGGCGCGAACAGCACGAGCCAGCCGCGGATCCAACTCATCGATGCCCTCCATCTCGGCGTAGCTCTTGGGCGGCCGCACGGTGAAGTCGCAGGAACAACGGGGGCACGCAGCCTGATTCACCCGATCCACGAACCGCCCCGAGTAGCCACAGGCGACGCACTGTCGCCGATGCAGCCTCGACCGATCCGACGAGCGAATGAGCATATTCAGACGATAGCACCGCTCCGCGCCGCGCCAAGCGGGATTCGCGATCCATGCGAGAATGGGGGCGCGATCGGATCCCGATGCCGCGGGAGCGTTCCCCGCAGGCGTCCGTTTCGCAAGACCCCCCGCGCGCCATGCGCCGACGCGGCGACGGGGGACCGAGGAGACCGAGACCGTGCAGCGCGAAGATTGGATCAGGCATCTCGAGGCACTCTCCGGCTGCGCCGCCCACGCGGGTCCGCTCCCCCCTGACCCCACGCTGCTCACGGGAGAGCGCGGCGAGCAGCGGCTGTGGCGCGCCTGCGCAGGCGAGCCCATCACTGTGGAGCAGGTGCTTGGAGGCCGCCGCGGATCGCTCCTGGCGCCCGATGCCTTTCTCGCCATCGAGGTCTGGGCGGAGTGCGAGCTCGCAGCGCTCCATGCCCTTCATCGCCTCGCCCGCACGGCATCGCACGCCGACAGCGCCGCGCTCCAGGACCGCGCCTCCGAGGCCATCCACTGGCACCTCGAGCACACACAGCCCGACAACTCGACCAACCGTCCGTGGGCGCTGCACGCCTTCCTCCTCGCCGACCGTCCAGGTGGCATCGGGGCGGGCGACGCATCCCTGTACGCCGAGACCCTCCTGCACAACATGTGCGCCACCGACGCGCGCAACGAACCGCTCTCACGCTGGATCCTCGCCGACGCGGCGCGGGAACTGCGGCTTGCCACGGCCACCTGACGGCTGTCCGCCTGCATGCCGACTCATGTCCGCGCGTGAATCCGTACCATCCCGCGCATGAGTTCGTCCCTGCACTCGCCTTCGGACCGCGGTGCCTTCGCGGCCTGCCTCTCGTTCATGTTCTCGGCCATCACCAGCGCCATGCAGCCGGCAAGGCTGCCCATCGCGCTGCTCGCGGTGCTGCTGGTCTCCGGCCTCGCGCCGCTCGTCGACAGGGCCGACGGACAGTCCTTCGGACCCCGCGGACTCGCCGCTGGACCGCTCTCCGACTCCGAGGTCGAGCTCAACTACCAGCGTGCCCGCAGCGCCGCCAACCGCCTCGCCGGCGAACAGGTCGACGCGCTCGAGACCGCGATCCGCGCCGAGGGATCCGATGCCGGCGCGCGCATCCCGCGCAGCGCCCTCGCAGCGGCCGTGCGCGAAGCCACCGCCGGCCGCATCGCCGAGCGCATCGCCAACGGAGTCCCGGCCGACGATCCCGAGCTTCGCCGCCTCCGCCAACGCGCCGCCGAGGCGCTCCTCACCATCGAGGAGACCGCGCCCCGCGGCGTCGCCGCGACCTTCCTCCGCGACGAGCAGCGCGCCATCCTGCAGGCCGCCGCGGCGACCATATCGCTCGACCTCGATGGGCTCGTGTCCGCGGTCGCCAGCGCCGTATTCCGCGTCCCTGCCGCCGCTATCCGCGCCTCGCCGCTGGCGTTTTCCCTCGGTCTTGTCGTGGTCGCCTGCATCCTCGCCATTCTGGCGGGGGGATCATGCCGCATGGCCGCCGTGCACGCGGGCCGTAGTGCCCGCCTCACGCCGCTCGAGGGCGCAGCCTTCGCGCGCGCCCGCCTGGTCAACCTCGTGTCGCTGCCGATCCTTCCGCTGTTCGGGCTTGCCGCGCTCGCACTGGTCGTCGGGGTGTTCGTCCTGCTCCTGCGCATCCCCGTGCTCAACGTGGTCGCGGGCATCCTCTTCGTCGTTCCCATCGCCGTGGCGCTCCTCGGCGCCATCCTCGCCATCGTCATCGTCGCGGCCCTCCCCCTCATGCCCGCGGCCATCGCGGTCGAGGATTGCGATGCAGGCGACGCCATCACGCGTGCCGGCGCGCTCGTCCTTGCCCGGCCACTCGCGTGGATCGGCCTCCTCGCCATGGCCATCGTCGCCCTCGTGGTGGGCGGTCTGATCGTGAACACCGTGCTGGGAACCGCCGTGCTCGGGCTCAACGCCATGTTGGCCTCGCTCGGAGGCCCGCTGGGCGAGGCGCTCGCCTCGGGCGAGTCCGCCGAGATTGCCGCGCTCTACGGCCCCGACCGCCTGGTCGCCCTCTGCGTCGGCGTCTGGAGCGGCCTGTTGTCCGCGGCGGGCGGCGCCTATGTGTTCACGCTTGCGTGCGACCTCGGCACGCGGGGCTACCTGTGGATGCGCCAGCGCATCGACGGCGAGCATGTCGCGACCATCTCGGGCTACGGCCTGCGTTGACGCGCCGAGGCGTGCGATGTCGCAGCCGCGGCGGGTCCGCGCGGGTCGCGTCGGCTGCGGCGAGAAGCGTCGTCAGGCCAGCAGCGCCTTGAGCTCTGCGACGACGGCTGACTGCGCCTCCAGTTTCTCCTCGAGCGATGCCATGCGCGCCTCCAGCGCGGTGACGCGGTCCATCGCGCTCGGTCCTGCCTCCACGCGCACGGGCGCCGCCAGCGGACTCGCCACCATGGAGACCGGATGCAGATCCTCGCACAGGAGCTGCATCCAACGCGGCGCCCGCGATCCCGGGGCCGGGGGAAGCTCCCGCACCAGCGGGAACTGCGGCGCCGTGCGCTCCGAGAGCACCTTGAGCACGCTCTCCACCACCTCGAGCGAATCGAAAGGATGCATGCGACCCGCACGGCCGCGGAGTTCGCCCACGGTCTGTGGGCCGCGCAGCAGGAGCTCCGCCAGCAGCGCCAGCTCGGGCGCACGGACCTCGAGCGCTTCGCCGGCGGTGTGGCGGTACTTCTCCACGCGCGAGCCCGTGAAGCTCACATCGCGGGCGAATCCCTTGGCGCGCAGTCCATCCACCGCCCGCAGGGCGCGGTCCTCGTCGATCTCCACCACGGGATCGCGGTTGTTCTTCTGGTTCACGCCCGTCACCAGCGAGTTGAGCGACAACGGGTACTGGCCGGGGGTGGTCAGCGCCTTCTCGATCAGCGTGCCCAGCACGCGGCATTCATCCGGGAGCAGTTCGGGCATGGCGGAAGCGTACACTTGGTTCCATGGACCGTGGCGACACCTCCCGCGATGACGAACATGGCGTCGAACGCGCGACCGACGAGATCGCTCGCCGGGCTGTCCGCGCGCTCCACGCAGGTCGCGCGTCCGATGTCGAGTCCGCGATCGATCTGGTCGACAGCCCGCGACTCGAGCCCGCCACCCGGCTGCATGTCGCCGCGCTGCGGCGTGCCGCGACCGCGCTCGGTGCGCAGCTGTCGTACGCCCTCGACTACGAGGCGATCGAGCAGG
>CAIOCH010000523.1 GCA_903856525.1 uncultured bacterium
ACGGGCTCGCGGTGCTCCTCGAGGATGATCCCGTGGGCGAGCCGATGCTGTGTCCGCGGCGGCTGGCGATCGACGCGGGGATGCCCGTGGTCGAGCCGTCCGATCTGTCGGCGCTGCGGCACGCCGTCGAGGCGGCGTTGCGGCTCTCGCGCGCGGGCGTTGTTCCCGTGGCCGTGGTCGTGCACACATCGCTGCTCTCGTCGATCGAGACCATGCCCGCGCAACCCAACCGCGTGGTCTCCACGGTGGACGAGCTCATCCTGCAGCGACGCCTGCGCGCCGCGGGCCGCGCCGCCGACACGGGTGACCTGCTGCGCGTGGCGCGGCGCATTGAGCTCAACGCCACCACCAGCCTGCCGAGTCCCGGCGAACGCGAGGTGGTTGGGTTCATCGCGGTGGGCGCGTGCGAACGGGCGCTCTCGCATGTGCTCGAGGAACTCGGACTGGCCGCACGCGTGCCCGTGCTCCGGCTCGGGCTCGTGCATCCGGTCGACGAGGCGCCGCTGCAGCGGTTCCTCGACCGCGTGCAGCACGTGGTCGTGCTCGAGCCGAGACCCGGCTCGGCGATGCCCGGGGTGCTGGCCGCCGTCGAATCGCTGCGCCGCCGCGGATTGCGCATGCCTGGCTTCAGCTGCCGAGAGCTGCCCACGGCACCCGACGGGCGGGTGCCCGTGCTCGCGGCCAACGACGCGTGCAACCCGTCGATCCTCGTGCGCCAGATCATCCACCTGCTGCATGCCGTGCGCCCCTCGCTCGCGGTGGCGACGCGGCTCGAGGTGGGGCAGGAGGCGCTCGAGCAGCTGGTGGTCCCCGCGCGCGACGCGGTGCTCGGCGCCGGTGCGGCCCTGCGCGGCGTGCAGCAGCTCCTGCGCGAGATCGACCAGGAGATCCGAGCCCGCCCCGAGGTCGCCGACGGCGACGATGCGGTGCGTCGCCTTGCGCTCGAGTCGCTGCCGCCGCGCGGCGATGCAACGGGCGTGGCGGCGGTGGAGATCTTCACCCGCCGGCGCTTCCTGCGGGAGGGAGCGGAGGCGGTGCGGCAGTCCGCGCGCGATGTCGTGCGCAGGCTCGTCATCGTGATCGACGTCGGTGGCGGTGCGGGCGAGCTCGACCTCGTGCGCCTGGCCGATGCGGCGATTCCAGCGGGTGCCAGCGCGCGGGTGCGCGTGCAGCGGCGCGATGTGAACGACACCACCGCCGTGCGCGAGGCGGTGCTGGCGCAGTTCGGCGACGACGCGGCGATGGTGGGCGTGCTGGTCCTCTCCGATGGTCCGCCCGCGCGCATCGACGCCGATGCGGTCGAACGCAGCTTCACGGAGCGCGATCGCCTCGGGTACCAGCCGCAGCAGCGGCTCGTGTGGCCGGCGGACATCGCCTGCGAATTGCGGCCGCCGGCCGTCGCGGGGCTGCTCGACGAGGCCGAGGAGCAGGGGGCCACGCCCATCCAGGGAGAGTTCGCCCGCGAGGATCTCGGCACGCGCATCGAGGGCGTGCACTTCCGCGCGACGGCCATCTCGGAGCAGGTCGAGGTCGTGCGCACCAAGCCGCCGATCTCGGCGTTCTCGCGCGGGTCGGTGGGCCTGACGCAGCCGCGTCCGATGCATGCCGAGCAGGGCACCTACCGCGCGCATCTGGCGGGCTTCCGCACCGCGACGCCCGGTGTGGTGGCGCGCATCATGGTCGATGCGGGGCGTGCGATGGGCTACCGGGTCGAGGTGCGTGCATCCGACGATGCCTGCGGCCGCGGGCGCCGCGCCTGGGCGCAGATCCTCTTCGTGCGCATGCGCGGCGACGAGGCGAGGGCGCCGCGCACGGGCGCCATTCCCTACGGCGAGGCCGATCTCGTGCTCGGGATCGACGCCATCGAGACGCTGCGCGCGCTGGGACCCGACCCGGCGCTGCGCGTGGCCTCGGTGTCGCGCACGGCCATCATCGCCAACGACGGGCCGCTCGAGGACCAGTTCCACGAGGAGGCGGTGGCCAGCTGCGGGCGCCTGCGCGATGCGGCCGAGGCGTGCGCCCAGATGTCGCACTCGGCGATCGACGACTACGCCGCGTACTGCCGCACCAACCTGCTGAGCGAGCGCCTCATCGACGTGGCGCTGCTGGGACTCGCGTTCCAGCGCGGGCTCGTGCCCGTCTCGCTCGATGCCATGGAGTCGGCGGTGCGCCGCGCGGAGTCGGGAGGCGCGGGCCGCTCGGTGGAGGCGTTCAACTTCGGCCGCCGGCTGGCGGCGGGGAGCGCTTTTTCCGCGGGAATGGTGCGCCGCAGCGTCGAGGAGCGTGAGTCGCTGGAGCGACTGGTGCGCCGGCTGGCGCTCGAGCTCGTGCGCGAGCGGTTCGGTGGTCGGCGCCGCGCCGCGCGCTTTGCGCTCAGCGCCTCGGGCATGCTCGCCGCGTTCGAGCGGTTTGGCGACGGCGCAGACGCCGATCGCGCCGCCCGCGCCGTGGTGACGGCGCTGCACCGCTCGATCGTGTGGGGCGGCACGCGCATGATGCGGGTGTACGAGGGACTGGTGGCGGCGCTCCTGCGCGCCGATCCCAGCGGAAACCTCGCGCTCGTCGGCGCGGAGCCCATCGCCGAGGCGTTGCTCGTGCGCGACATCCTCTATGTGCTCTCGATGTCGACGAGCCTCGAGCAGCGTCGCCGCATCCGCGAGCGCCTCGGAGTGCGCGCGTCCCACGGCGACACGCTCGAACGGCGATTCCTCAGCCGTTTCGAGCTCATGGTGGGAACGCGGCGGTTCCGCCTCGACTTCCGCTCGAGCGATTGGCCCGCCGAGGTCGTGCGACTCGTGCGGCCGCTCATCCCGTGGTCGCTGCGCGGCGAGCAGCGTGCGCAGGAGATCCGCGCCTACGCCGTCTCGCTTGCCGAGCGGGCGGCGCGCGGCTTCGAGAGCGATCCCGCGCACTGGGCGATGTGCATGCGCCGCTTCGCCATGCTTGCGGCCGACGGCGGCCTGCGCACGCTCACCGCGGCGGAGCTGCGCGCGGGCGTCGAGGGGCTCTAGCAGGACGCCGGACAAGTCGAACTTGACGCGTTCGTGCGGGTCACCCCACCTTGACAGCCCTCGTCGCGGTCAGTTCTGCCCTTGGGCTGCCGACGTGCCCGGCCGCGACCTCGACGCCAAGATCCTCGGCATCTCCGCACCCTGGCATGACTCCGACGTGGTCCTCGATGCCGCGGGCGGGTACCCGAACCGCGAGCGCTTCCGGAACGCGATCCTCCTCCATCTCGGCGGGCGAGGTCTCGCTCCGAGGTCAGTCTCGGCACGCGCGATGTTCCTGAGGCGCCGGAAATCTGCTGTCAGAAAAGTGCAGCACGGAATCTGACATCAGCCGCAATGGCCGAACCGCGCGAGACCCTCCGATGGCACGTTCGATCGCGGCGGCGTCTGCGACAGTGACGACGGCGACCTCTGGTGTGACTCACCGTGTTCGACTGGCCCATCGCGACGGTGGGAGTGCTCGACACCAACCTTCGGTCATTCGTCGTGGGACGTCCGGCGTTCGAACAGTCGAAGCCTCGCGTCCTCCGTTCCGCAGTCTCCGCTCCGCGGCGACTGACGGGCACCCGAGGTCTCCGCAGGCTCGCGCACGTCACTCCCCCCGTCGACATCTCGAACTCCCAACCCACCATCCCCACCAAAGGTCGCCGCCGCAGCGGCGACCGCTCAACCCACGCCGCGACCGCTCAAACGACGCCATCCCCACCAAAGGGAGCGCCCGCAGGCGCGACCGCTCAACCCACGCCGCGGCCGCTCACGCACGCGCCTCATGCCGCAACTGCCCGCATGCGGCCGCGATGTCGCGGCCGCGGCTGGCGCGGATGTGGCTGTTCACATGCTTGGCGCGCAGGACCTCCTGGAACCGCCGCACGTCCTCGGTGCCCGGGCGCGCGAAGGGCATGCCGTCGACCTCGTTGTAGCGGATGAGGTTGACGTTGGCGCGCATCGTGCGCGCGAGCCGCGCCAGCTCCTCGGCGTGCTCGCGCTGGTCGTTCACGCCGCCAAGCAGGATGTATTCGAGCGTGATCTCGCGGCCCGTCTTCACGAACCACTCCTGGCAGGCGTCGAGCAGCTCGTCGATGGTGGAGTACTCGGCCCAGGGGA
>CAIOCH010000524.1 GCA_903856525.1 uncultured bacterium
CACTCGGCTCCCGCATGCGCGGGTCTGCCGACGCTTCGCCGCAGCCCTCACGCTGCCAGCATTCGCCTTCTCCGCGCGATGCGCTTCAGGCTCTTGATCGACGCATGGCTCTGGATCGGCGAGCCGTCGGCGCGTGGCGGTGGTTCGGGAACCGGCTGGCGACCGCATCCAATCGCGGTCACAGGCCCAGTCGCAGCCGCCATCGAAGGTGCCATCGGGGGGTCTCGCGCAGTTCGGCCAATGCGGCTGATGTCAGATTCCGTGCTGCACTTTTCTGACAACAGGTTTGCGGCGCTTCAGGAAATCGTGAGGGCTGAGACCGCCTCGGATGGAGATCCAGCCCGCCGAGATGGCCGAGGATCACGTTCCCGAAGCGCTCGCGCATGATGCCAATGCACGGTCGGGACGGGCCGCGACGAGGGCTGTCAGGGTGGGGGTTACCCACACGAATGCGTGAAGACCTGCTCTTTCAGTGTCCTGCGAGAGCAGATCCCGAGAGAAGTTTCCGGGAGAAGATTCCGGGAGAAGATCCCAGGCAACGCGACCTCACGCACGCGCGGGCAGCACGATGCCGCGGCACTCGCCGAAGCCGATGCGTGGATGCCCGGGCTTCACGCAGTGGCCACGGATGATGACCTCGTCGCCGTCGAGCAGGAACTTCCGCTCGGTGCCGTCGCCGAGCGTGATCGGCTCCGTGCCGCGCCAGGTGCGCTCGAGCATGCAGCCGCGCGAGTCCTTGGTGGCGCCCGACACCGTGCCCGATGCGAGCAGGTCGCCGATCTGCATGTTGCAGCCGTTGGAGGCGTGGTGCGCGAGCATCTGCGCGGGTGTCCAGAACATGTCGCGGAACGAGCCGCGCGAGACGAGCGTGGGCGCGAGGCCCGAGTTGCGCATCTTCAGGCTGGCGATGAAGACCTCGAGCGTGATGTCGATGTTGGTGCCGTTGGGATCGCAGAGGTAGTCGAGCGGACGCGGATCGTCGGCGGCGCGCGACGGACCCGCCACGCGGAACGGCTCGAGCGCCTCGCGCGTGACCACCCATGGCGACACGGTGGTGGCGAAGTTCTTGGCGAGGAACGGGCCCAGCGGCTGGTACTCCCACTTCTGGATGTCGCGCGCCGACCAGTCGTTCACGAGGCAGAACCCGAAGATGCGGCGCCATGCATCGGTCACCGGCACCGTCTCGCCGAGTTCGTTGCCGACACCCACGTAGAAGCCGACCTCGAGTTCGTAGTCGAGAAGCTTGCACGGCCCGAACGATGGCGGACCGTCGTCGGAGGCGACCGTCTGCCCGCTCGGACGGATCACGGGGCGCCCCGACGGAATGATCGAACTCGCGCGGCCGTGGTACCCGATGGGCACGTGCTTCCAGTTGGGCAACAGCGGGTTGGTCGGGCGAAACATCGAGCCGACATTGGTCGCGTGATGCAGCGATGCGTAGAAGTCGGTGTAGTCGCCGACGACGAACGGCGCGTCCTCGGGGGCCTCCACCGACGCATCATTGGCGTCGCGCAGCAGCCGCTCGAGCTTGGGGCGCGCAGGCGAGCCCTCGGCCAGCATGTAGGCGAGGTTGCGCCGCAGCATGGTCTGCTGCTCCGGCGAGAGTTCCGCGATACCGTTGAGCCAGGCCATGTCCATGGCCATCTGGAACTCGTCGGACGACGCGAGCTTCTTCACGAAGAGGTCGGCCTCGAGCACGTCGCGGAGGACGAGCGCCTTGTTGCCGATGCGCACGGCCACGCCGCCGTCGACCGTGCCGTAGGGCAGGTTCTGGATCGGAAAGTCGCCATCGGGGTTGTTGGCGCCCGGCACCCATGAGCGGAGCGCGGGATCGGCGGGGTCGAGCAGGACATTCACACTCACGATGCCACCTCCTCTGCTGCGGGGAGAAGTCCGAGCGCGCGCAGATCCGCCAGCGGCTCCTCGAAGGAACAGGAACCGAAACTGTGTGCGAAGCGCTCGCGGGCCACGGCGATCTCGTCGAACTTGAGCACGCGGCGGCGCCAGCCGAGGCCGGTCGGTCCGAACTCAAAGCCGTCGGCACGCTCCTCGGTGAGCACCTCGACGAGTTCCTTCTCGCTCATCTCGTCGTCGTGCCAGAGCAGGCAGCCCGCGATGAAGACGTTGAGGAAGCCGAACTGCTTGCAGCCGACATCCGCCGCGAGTTGACGGCACGGATGATGGAGCCCCGCCGTGGCCTTGAACGGCACCTCGGCGGCCCGGCAGAGCTTGAGAAAGCGCGCCACCTGCTCTGGCGTGGGATGCGCATCGGCCGTCAGGCCGCCGGTGCGGATCTTGGCACCCGCATCGAGCGACGCCATGGTGGCGATCAGCCCGCGGGGGTCGCCGTCGACCGGCACCTCGAAGTAGGCGAAGATGTCGTCGGGCACGTACTCGAGGGCGCGGTCGATCTCGTGCGGCGTCGAGGCCTTGGTCTCGATGGTGTCGATGAGCGCACGCCCGTGGGCGCGGCTGAAGTCGCGGTCCTCCATGCGGTCGTTGAACCGCTCGATGCGCTCGAGGTCCTCCACGATCTGCCTGTCCGATGCAGGCGCAACAAGCACCGACAGCGGCCACGGTTCATCGCCCTCCGCATCGGCGGTCTTGGGCAGCAGCGGGTCGGCGCAGGTCACGAACTCGGGAAAGCGCGTGACGGGCACGATCAGTCGCGACAGCATCCAGTTGTCGGCCCCCTTGCGGTAGCGCGCGAAGTTCGCGACGGTGGGCTGCATGTCGAGCTTCGCCGGCGGAAAGAGACCGGCGTAGTCGAGGACGGAATCGAGGAGGAGGCGGACGGCGTGCATGGGCCGAGGATTATGCCCGAACGGAGGCAGGCGCGGCGATCGGGCGAATCTTAGGTTTCTTCGTCGATTCCCGTGCGGATCCGACTGGCTTTGTCGCTTGGGTACTCGGAGAGGCGTCCTCGCGAAAGCAGATAGACTGCCGACCATCGGAGGAATCGCATGCCTTTCGTCATCCACGCTCCTGTCGAATCTCGCCGCCGCGCCGCAAGGACCGCCCCGCTCGTCCACGCATTGATTGCCTCGCTTCTCGCGATTGGCCTCGCCCTGCGCGCCGATGCGCAGCTCGACGCGCAGCCGAAGTCCCCAGCGACGGCCCCGGCCAAGCTCGGGATCGCCGTGCCGACGCTCGGCGTGACCCCTGCGATCCGCGCCAAGGCCGCGCAGAACAACCAGTCCGGCGAGCTCGACCAGATCGTGCAGGGCTTCGACGGCAAGATCGGCGCCGCGCTTGCGGGCACGCGCAAGTTCGAGCTCCGCGTGCACACCGACCTCGACCGCGTCCTGCGCGAGCAGCAGATCCAGGACTCGGGCAACTACGACCTCTCCGATCCCTCGCGCGCGAAGGGGCTCAGGCTCGCGGGCATCCCCTACCTCGCGCTCATCAAGATCAACGACTTCCAGGATGTCGTAAAGACGGTCGAGGCCCTCGGGAACACGATGCGCCGGCGCGAGATCCGCGTTTCGCTCGTGTGCGATGTCGTCGATGTGACCAAGGGCACCGCGCTCGAGTCCGTCAACATCACCCTCGACGGGCAGGACCTCAAGAACACGCCGAGTGGCGTCGTGCTCGAGAAGGGCGGCGACCTCACCGAGGCGGTGCTGAACGACATCGCCGACAGACTCGCCACCCAGGTGGCGAACCGCCTCACCGATGTCCTCTTCCCCGCCAAGGTCGCCGCCGTGACTGGCTCGCGCGTCTCGGTCAACCGCGGCGACGGTACGGGCATCGCGGTCGGGCAGGTCTGGGAGGTCTTCGCAGCCGGCGAGGCGATCACCGACCCCGACACCGGCGAGGTGCTCGGCGCCGCCGAGACTCCCGTTGGCTTCATCCGCATCGTGCAGGTGCTGCCCAAGCTCTCGACCGGCGAGGTCTGCGGCGAGAACCTCGGGATCGCGACCGGCTGCATCGTGCGAAGGACGGACCGAACGAGTTGCGGCGCGGCCGCGGACCCACTCGACAGGTCGGCGAAGATGTTCATGCACGCCCAGGACGCGAACCCCACCCAGGACGCGAAGCCCCCGCAGGACCCGAAGCCCACACAGGACCCGAAGCCCACGCAGGCCGACGAAGGGAAGCGCCGCGTCGCGGCGATCTTCGTCCGCAACCGCGAGCCCCGCATCGACGACGCACGCGTGTCGGTGCTCGAGGACTTCCTCATCGCCGGGCTCGACGATACCTGCTTCGACACGATGAGCCGCGAGGACACGCTCAACTCCGTGGCGAAGTTCGCGAAGTCAGGTCCGAACGCAGGCGCCCCGCTCGATCCGGTCAAGGACCTCGACAAGATCCTCTCGAACGATGCGTCGGCAAGGCAGCTCGCGCAGATGATGGGCGCGGACTATGTGCTCGTCGCATCGATCACGGCGCTCAGCATCGAGCAGCGCAAGACGCGCGAAGCCGAGCGGAAGGTCGCGACCGACGTCACGACCTACACGCTCGACGCGACTTACCGCATCCTCGACCGCACCGATGGAAGCTCGATCGCCTCGGGCAGCGCGATGGCAACCGACGCCGTGCGGCAGGGCGGCGGCGTGACCATCGAGCGCGACATGGTGACCGGCCTCCTGCGTGACTCCGCCGCCAAGATGGCCGCCGCGATGCGCAAGCGCTGCGAGACGAAGGGCCTCCGCGCGCCCAGCACGCTCGCAGAGGCGACGCTCGAGATCAAGGCGACGCCGTCCGACCTCGCCGTCCCCGACATCGTGAAGGACGAGAACGGCAACTGGACCGTGGCGTCGAGCCCCTACCGCCTCGAGGCCACCGGATTTCTCGTCGAGCTCGATGGAGTGGTGGTCGGCTCGACGCCGACGCGCATCCAGGCCACGCCCGGTCTGCACAGGCTCCGCATCACGCGACCGGACTTCGAGACCTTCGAGAAGCAGGTCAACATCGGCCCGAACGGCTCGATGCTCGAGATCACCATGCGCGCCACCCCCGAGGGACTCGTGCGCTGGAGGTCGATGTCGTCGTTCCTGCAGGGACTCAAGCAGGACCAGCAACTCACCGACGCACAGGTCAAGGTGCTCGAGGGCTACGCGGAGTTCTTCAGAAACTCGAAGTTCTCGATCGATTACAAGAGCGACCAGAAGAGCGACATCAAGGTCGACACCAAGGAGGCTCCCATCTTTCAGGAGCGCAGCCTCTGGCAGGGTGTCATTCTCCGCGAAAGGTGAAGCGCTCCGCTAGAGAGGATCGGCCATGCACATGAACACGACACGCGCGCTGGCGTTCGCCGGCCTGCTGCTTGCGTCGACAGCCTGCTCGCACCAGAACCGGATGAAGCCGGTCGTCGCCGCATACGCGACGGGCGACTACGCCGTCGCGACGCTGGAGCTGACTCCGCTCCTCGAGGATCGGCGCGAGAGCGAGAAGGATCGGACGCTCTACGAGCTCGAGGCCGGCGCGGTGTACATGGCCGCCGGCGACCTCGAAAAGGC
>CAIOCH010000525.1 GCA_903856525.1 uncultured bacterium
CGGGGCCAGCTCATCGAGCGCGAAGCGGAACCGCGGCTCGGCGGCGGGTTGCGCCAGGTACCAGACGCCCCACAGCGCGTCGCCGAGCTTGCGGGCGGAGCCAAGCCGAGGAATGAGCATGAGCGCGAGATTGTGCGCCTCCTCGCAGCTACGGAGGCTCACGATGGCCGCTGAGCGCGACAGCGCCCTTCGACTGCGCGCTTTCCTCACAGGCAAGCCGGTCGCGCGGCTGGAATGCAGACCCCTGCCGGTGGTCGCCGCGAGAGACCGCATGCTGGCCGTGTTCCTCCGCATGGGCGGCGAATCGTCGCCGTGGGCGATCGCGTGGAAGCGCGGCAAGGCCAAGGCCGAGTTTCGTAGTGTGCCTGAGGCGAGGCGGCGCACCGATGTGGCAGGTATGGTCGCTGAGTTCGGCGATGCGCTCTGCGGGCACTTCGAGTCGGCAGATGGCGCGCTGCGGCAACTATGGATCCCGGGTGGCACGCACGCGGAGATGCTGCACTTCATCGCGCTGCGCTACACAAAGGCGAAGAAGGCCGAAGCCGCCCTGCTTCCTCGGCTCAACCGCACCGGCCGACGGTGCAACCAGCTGTTCGACTCGACGCAGAATCCAAACAGCGCGCTTTGCGTCGACGCAACGGTACGGCTGAAGGAGCTGTTTGCGTGTCCCTGCGAGCCGATCCGAGAGAATCACCTCGGCTTCCTGCTTGCCTGGCTCGGCAACGGCGCTGGTTCCGCTCGCGCCAAAGCGGCGAAGGCGGCAGAGGCGCTTTCCGTTTCAACGTCGCTCGATCCGGAGATAGAGCGATCCATGGTTTCGGATGTCGAGGGATGGAACGACGCCGCCGCGGATGCAGCTCGCGATCGGCATGCAGCGCGCATCCACAATGTGCTCGAGTCCGAGCTTCGACGCCGGCTTGAGCTACTTGAAACCGCGATCGCGGCGTACGACGACGCCGCCTCGGAGAATCCGGGGGCACAGGCCATCTCGAATTCGAGCATGCAGGAAATGGCTCGATTCGACAGCTCCGAGGATTTCGTCGCTCAGACGGGCATCGTGCGATCACCCGAGACAGACCATTCACCGACGACCGCGGCGATGTCGTATGCCTACAAGGATGCCGACATGATCGCCGCCAGAGCGGCGCTGGTTCCTTTCGATCGCGCCTGCCAAGAGGAGTTGGTCGCTGAAGGCAGCGCCTTCCGAGGAGACGTCATCTCGATCGGAACGGTGACAATCGGCGTGCGGACACTTCGCACACAAGCCGTTGTCGCGACCGACGGTGGACTTCCTCTCCGCCTACGCGAATCCGACTCCGTCGTGGTCGCAGGTGATCTCTCGGGCAAGGGTGTCTGGAAGATCACGCAGATCGACGATGACCCCAAGCGTGCCATCCGCACCATCACGCTCGTTGCACAGCAGGCAACGCCCACAGGACCTCCACTCAAGCGCGGCTCAGCTGGGATCGTGTTCCACGAGAAGCTTGACGCCGAACTGCGGCGTCGGCTCGCCACGATGGTGAGCAGTACAAAGTCAATGGCAGCTGACGGACTGGCGCGCGGCGCATGGATCCTAGAGAAGCTCGCGGAACGCGAGGCGACGGATTCCGCGCCTGATGTCGAGCAGTTCGACGGCACGAACACCAAGGTGGTGCCCGATGCCTGATCGCACGGTCCGAACCGAGGGCGCGAAGCACCGCGATCGCCTTGGGGCAAAGATGACAAAGATCGCAGCCGATCTTTGGGCTTCGGCGAAGTCGCCATCGGTGGCTGTCGTCTCCTCGCCTCCGGGTGCAGGGAAGACGCGCACGCTGGTCGCTATCTGCCAGCATGCGATCAAGGCACGCAAGCGCGTGGGCGTGGCATGCCAGACCAACGCGCAGGCAGATGACGTCTGCAAACGCCTGGCCATCGAGATTGGTGCGGGTCGGGTATGCCGGTACATCAGCTCCAACGGCGACGACACGCCACCAGTGACGGGATGTCATGTTGAAACCACCGCGAACAAGATTCCGGCGGGACCGCTGGTGGTGGTCGGCACGACGATGAAGTGGGCGCTGATCGAGAATGCGCCTGATGTCGACCTGTTTCTCATCGACGAGGCATGGCAGATGGCGCTCGCGTCATTCCTTCCGATCCTGCGGTTCTGCGATCGGTTCATCCTGATCGGGGATCCGGGGCAGATCCCTCCCGTCGTGTCGGCACCAACCGAGCGCTGGGAGACCTCGACCAATCCTCCGCACCGCGCGGCGCCAGAGGTGCTGCGCGAGCGCATGGATGTCACCCGCATCTCGCTGCCAGCCACCTGGCGGCTGCCGCACGACACCGCGAACTTGATCCGAGACTTCTACGACTTCGAGTTTGAGAGTGCCGCGCTGGAAGGCGAGCGCTGGCTGCGGTTCTCCGCAGCCAAGTCCGGCACCGTCGCCGGCGTGGACAAGGCTCTCGACCACCTCGCACGGCACTCGATCGCGCGTGTCCTGGTGCCGATGCCGAATGCAGGCGGACTCGCGCAGGCGGACCCTGATGTCGCGGCGGCAGCGGCGGCAACTGTCGCGCGCGCCCTCGAACGAAAGGCCACCGCCACGGCAGTCGACCGTGATGTGGCGAACAAAGCACTGAAACCCATCGACATCGGCGTGGCGGCTTCGCACCGGGTGATGGTGCAGGCCGTGCTCTCGAACTTGCCGAGCGATCTGCGGACGCACGTGAAGGTCGACCCCGCGGAGCGTTGGCAAGGCCTCGAGCGAGAGCTCATGGTGGTGGTCCACCCGCTCTCGAGCATGGAGAATCCGGGCGAGTTCGACCTGGAGACCGGACGGCTCTGCGTGATGGCGAGCCGTCATCAGTCGGGACTCGTCGTGGTCAGCAGAGAACACATCGGCGATACCCTCGATGGCATCCTTCCCGTCGCCGCGCAGCCGATCGGCCAGCCCGACGCGGTGGCCCGCGGACTCAAGCGGCACCGCGCTTTCTGGAAGCACCTCGACGAAAGCGAGCGCGGCGCATGACGATGCAGGAATCCGTCAAGATCACGCTCTCGCCGGCGCAGCTCGATGTCGTCAACACCCGCGGCTGCCACGTGCAGGTCATCGCGTGCGCAGGCTCGGGCAAGACCGAGAGCGTGTCGCGCCGCGTGGCCGCGCTGATTTCCGAGGGCGTCAAGAGCGACGAAATCGTCGCGTTCACCTTCACCGATCGGGCCGCGGCCGAGCTCAAGGAGCGCATCGTGCGGCGCGTGGGCGAGCTGGTCGGCGAGGATGCCGCCGGGCGGCTGGCGCAGATGTATGTCGGCACCATCCACGGCTACTGCCTCCGCGTCCTGCAGACCTACCTGCCGGAGTACGGCAACTGCGATGTCATCGACGAGCATCGCCACGCGGCGCTTCTCTTCCGCTTTCGAAACGAGATCGGCCTCAAGCCGCTCAAGGCGAAGGTCTGGGAGGCCGTGCTCGAGTTCGCGCGCACCGCGGATGTGATCTCGAACGAGTGCATCCCTGCCGACACGGTCGACCGCACCGACTTCGGGCCGATGTACCGGAAGTACCTCGCGATCCTCGATCGCCTGC
>CAIOCH010000526.1 GCA_903856525.1 uncultured bacterium
CCGCTGTTGCCTTGGAACCAGCCACCGCCATTCGAGCTCTCATCGATCCAACCGTCGACGCCAGGATTCGCTCCGCCGGAGGCTGACAAAGTTCCCACCGTGCTTAGGGTAGTGGCCTTCACAACGACGTTGTCGATTCGAATATTGCCGGATGCAGACGTGGCCCCAGTGACTGTCGCCCGCAGATAGACAGTTCCAGCATTATCCACTGCGTCTAGTGTTGAAAGCGTGTTAACTGCATAGGCGCTAGGGATCGTGGTCTGTGATCCCCAACTCACCCAATTGGACGCGTCAACGCTGTAGGTCCAAGTTACCGTGCTGAAGCCAGTCGAAGTCCGCTGAATTGCGTAGGACAGTTCCAGTCTTGAACGCCCCGTCATCGAGACCTTGAACACGATCGACTTGCCATTCGCGGGGAATACGCTGCCCGACTGAGTACCACCGAGCAGAGAGAGACACGCTGGAGCGGTTGGCGTGCTGGACATTCCCGTCTGCACATTCAGGGTCGAGCCCGAGGTGGAGCCCAGCTCCGAAGCAGCCGTCCAAGAACTCGCTCCGTTCGTATTGTTGAGGTAGAGAGTGCCGGTCCCAACGTTGGACGTGAAACTCGTGGGCGTGTTTGGCGCGGCCAGTCCTGCCGTTCCCCCGTTCGTCGTTGTCTGGAAATCCCATCCCGCGATCACGCTCTGCGCCCACGCCGGCTGCACCCAGCCCACCGCGACGCAAGCCGTCATGAGGGCGACTACACCACTGAACGCACGAGCAATGCGAGTCATCACGGTCTTTCTCCGAATTCACTGCAGACTCGCCGCGCAGGCGATTCCGCAGGTGCCATCACGCAACTGTCCTCAGGGACGCTGCCGCCAACACTGCTCGGACGGCCGAAACACGGTAATGGACGGTTTCCGCAACATGAGGAATTCTGCTGCGAATTTGCATGTTTTTTCACTGCCTGCAGACCGCGGCGGTCCATCGCGCTGCGAATGCCACCGGGGTGTCGGGCTGCAAGTCTGTGCTTCGACCAAAGTTGCGCGATGCCGACCGCACGGCTGCCGCATGCCTTTCCGTCCCGCGCCTCACGCGTCCGCAGCATCGCGCCGCACCACACGACGCTGCACGGATTTGTGTTTCGATGTCCGCCTGCCCTCGGAGCCCCTCTGCGTTTCGCTGCGCGCAGCTTGTCTGATAACAGAATCTGCCCTCCCACCCCCTCCACCCATCCACCCCCGCCCCTGATTTGCCGATGACCCAATCGTCGGACGCAACCCCAGTGCCTGACGATGTGTACGTGCCGCACCCCGCTGCACGCGCTGCACTCCGAGGACCCGCCATGCTCAGGACCATCGCCATCTCGCTGCTCGCCCTGCTCGCCCCTGCGCTCGCTGCGTGCGATGCCAGCACCGCCGCGTCGCCGCGCGCGGAGCAGCCGGCCGCCAATGCGCTGCGCGTGGAGCCTGAGACGCTCGACATGGGCGACCTCGTGCCCGAGGTACCCGTGGTCAAGCGGGTCAAGCTCACCAACACCGGCAGCAAGCCGCTCACGATCACCAACGCCGTGGCCGACTGCTCGTGCACCACGCCCACCTGGCCGAGCGGGCCGATCGCGCCCGGTGCCACGGTGGAGACCGACATCACCATGAAGGCGGGCCCCAAGCAGGGTGTCACGCTCACCAAGCGCGTCACGTTCACCGTGGAGGGCGGCGAGCTCGCGTTCCTGAATGTCGTGGGCAAGGTCGGGCTGTTCATCGAGCTCTCGAGCGACATGCTGCGCGCGCCCGCCGACGATGTGGTGGCGCCCGCGCCCGAGACGGTCACCATGCGCGGGGCCGACGGCACGCCGTTCAAGGTGGTGGGCTTCGACCAGGCCATCGCCACCGCCGACAACGGCGAGAGCGCGCTCAACCACACCGCCACCATCGACTGGCTCAAGTGGCGCGAGCTCAAGAAGCCCACCAAGCTCACGATCATCACCGACCATCCCAAGACGCCGCAGCTGCAGGTGTCGATCCGCCGCACCGTGTCGCAGACCGCCGCCGCGCAGCCTGCGGGTGGTCCGCCCACGACGGCGGCCGCGAACGCCGCGCCCAAGGCGCCCGTGATCCCGCCGCTCACCACGGCGCTCGGCAAGAAGCCGCGTGCGTACAAGCTGGTGATGCCAGGCGTGTATCCCGGGGCCAGAGTGGTCTTTCCTCCGCTCGGCGCGTTCGTGCGCGGCGAGGCGATCAGGGCCTTCCCCGCGGGCACGGTGGTGGTGTTCGAGTTCTTCTCCACCACCTGCGGCCACTGCAAGGAGGCGGGCCCTGCGCTCGAGGCGCTGTCGCGCGAGTACGGAGCCAAGGGCTGGAAGTTCATCTCGGTGACCGCCGAGGACGAGGCCAAGGCGAAGGCGTACTTCGACGACCCCGCCAACGCGGAGATGTACCCGCACGCGATCGCGCTCGATCCGGGATCGAAGGCGCAGAAGGCGCTGCAGGACCCGACCTTCGAGGTGAAGAACCCGCGGCTGTTCGCCGTGCGCGACGGCGTGGTGCTGTGGTACGGCCACCCCGACGCCGCCGCCGAGCCGTTCGCCAAGATCGCCGCGGGAACCTGGGATCCGTCGGCGATCCGCGCCGAGTTCATCACCAACGCGCTCACGGCGCGCGCGCGCAGCCAGACCAACAACCTGGTCACGCAGTGCGAGAAGGACGGCAAGTGGCAGGAGCTCCTCGACCTGTTCGAGTCGATCGCGGTGGGCATTCCCGAGCGCGCGTCGACCTTCGAGCTGCAGCGCTACGGCACCATGATCGGCCCC
>CAIOCH010000527.1 GCA_903856525.1 uncultured bacterium
ACAGCAGATATCCACCATGGCCAAGGCGCCACTGAGTGCTTAGCAAGGATCTCTTTTCGCTCCTCCTCGGTTCGAGGGCGGTTCCTCTCCTGAATCTCAGCCATGCGCCTTGGGTTTACTTGGTTGCTGTTTGCCATAAGAGATCTCTTCTGTCCTGCTCCTACAATTCACAAACCATGGACATGATCGGCAGCGAATGAGCCTATCGCTCATCCGCTCTCGACACCCAGGGCACGCAACCCACGACACCTGCCACTTGCTTCATGTCAATTCCTCCTGACATCACTCAGTTGTAAAACTCGACCTCAAGCCCCGCCGACAGACCGCGGCCGCTGCCGGCCGGGTCGAGGGGGTCGCGGAACCACCACTGGACGTAGCGTTTGCTACCCACCAACGCCGGGACCACCGGGAACGCGACCGAGGCGCTCGAGGCCGCGTTCGTTGACGACAACGGGCCGCGCACCACGCCGCCGCCGGCGCACAGGGTGCCGCCGAACAGCGGGAAGCTGCTGGCGCTCGTCCCGTAGAAGTACTGCGCCGTCTTGTTCGGCAGCGCGTTCGACAAGGTGATTGCGAAATCGCCCGTCGTCACGCTGGGCGAGCCGCTGAACCCGATCACGGGCAGCGTCCCCTGGCCGGTCAGTTTCGCCGTGCAATACCCGATCACGCGCGCGGCGTCGAAGGAGTACGCGGCCGGCAGGACGGCGTTGAACACACCTTGCGTGATGTTCAGGTCGCTCGGGCCGCTGGCGTTCGCGAGCACCGTGCGGAAGGTCACCGTCTGGCTCGCGCCCGAACCGGCCACCACGCCAGCGACGGTCGCGCCGCCGAGGGTGACTTGCGCCGCGACACCTTCTTGGAAGCCGCTCGTCTGGACCACGACGGTCGTGCCGCCTTCGAGCGGGCCGCTCACCGGCGACAGGCTCGCGATGCTGGCCCCCACCACCGTGAACGCCCCGGCCGCGACCGCGCGCAGCTCGCTCGCGCCGCCCGCATCCTGGACCGCGACCACATCCACCTGACCCGCAAAGGGCGCCAGCGGCATGACGAAGCTCAAGCTACTTTGGTCCAACGTGCCGCTCGGAGTCGCGTCCAACGTGACCCAACCGCTGGCCGCGCTGCCGAGCTCGACGCGCACCGCTTGGCCCGGACGGAAGCCTGCCAGCGCCAAGCTGACCGTCTCGCCGCCGCCTTGGTACGCGCTGGCCGGCGTCGCGCCGACCACTTGCGGCGCACGCGCCAACCACGCACCGGGCGAAGCCACGCGCTTCTCGTTCGGCTGTCCAGCAAACTGGACAAGCTCGACATCCACCACGCCGTTCGTGGCCGTGTAGGGCGTCGTCACCGTCATGGTCGACGTGGCCAGGAACCCCGTCGGCGTGCCCGTCGTCACCCCCGTGCCGAGGCGCACTTCAACCGGGACACCGGGCGCGAAGTCCACCAACGACAAGGTCAACGGCTCGCCGCCCGCCTGCCAACCCTGTGCCACGGACAGGTCCGCCAACCCCGGGCCTAGGTAGACGAAGCCGCGCTCCTCGAGCGCAGACTCGACGCCAAAGCGCAACAGCACGCTGACCGGCCCCGGGTTCGCCTGCGCCGGCGCCGTCGTGACCACTTTGCTGACGCCGTTGGCGCTGAACAGGTGCGCAATCTGCGGCGCAGAGTTGCCGAACGTGGCCGTGCCAATGCCGGTCGTGACCGTGTTGTCGGCCAACGTGTACACCACCGAAGTCGGCCCGTCATACGGACCAGTCGCCGGCACTGCGCCGACAATCTCGGGCACATCCCACGTGAAGACCGCGGGCGTCGTGCCCGTCACCTCACCCGGCGCGGAGCCATAGCGCAGCGAGCCCGCCACGGTCAGGTCCGAGCTGCGCGGCGCGCCGAGCGGCGGAATGACGGCGGTGCCGACATTGTTGGTCATGGTGAAGTTGACCGGCACGCCTTCGAGGTCGAGGCGGACGATGCCGTCGGGGATGTTGGTGCCGCGGACGGTGACTGTGCCGCCGAGGCAGGCGGGCAGGGTGCTCGGAGTCACCGAGATGAGTGTCGGCTCGCACTCGTTGAG
>CAIOCH010000528.1 GCA_903856525.1 uncultured bacterium
AGCACGATGCGGCCCACGGGATTCGCGCTCAGGCGGCAGTAGCCGAGCACCTCGTCCCAGGTGGCGTACCGCGTCTTCGACTGGTCGAGTTCGAACGCCGAGATGAGGTCGGCGAACGGCTCCGTCGACAGACCGCACCGCGCGAAGGTCTCGCGAAGCGCGACGAACACGGGGTGCCGCGCCTCGCCAACGGCCATCGCCTCGAGTTCGCGGCGCCACCAGGCGAGCAGCTCCAGCGAGCGATCGGTCGATCCCGCCTCGTCGCCGAGATCGTCGGCCCAACGGCAGAAGGCGTACACCGCAGCGAAGTCGCGGCGGCACCGCTCGGGCACCAGCGGCGAGAGCACGGGAAAGTTCTCGTAGGTCCGGTGCACCAGCGCGCGGCAGTACGCCTCGGCCTCGTCGCGCGGCGTCGCCGCCGCCTGATCGGGTCCGTAACGCGCGAGTTCGTCGAGGATGGGGCTACGCGACTGCTTCACCGAGGCGGAAAGGTACCGCGCGCACCACGCGAAGGGGTGGCGCGGGCGTATCATTTCCCCTCCGATGAAGATCCTCCTCGCCAACCCCCGCGGCTTCTGCGCCGGCGTCTACATGGCGATCGACGTGGTCGACCAGCTGCTCGACATCTGCGGCGACGAGAAGGTGTTCGTCTACCACGAGATCGTGCACAATCGGCATGTCGTGCAGCGGTTCCGCGACCGCGGCGTGACCTTCGTCGAGGGCATCGACGAGGTTCCCGATGGCGCCATCCTCGTGTTCTCCGCCCACGGAGTGAGCCCCGCGGTGCGGGCCCAGGCGCGCGCCAAGCGGCTCGTGGCCATCGACGCGACCTGTCCCCTCGTGATGAAGGTGCACGCCGAGGCCATCCGCTACGCCAAGCGCGGCTGGCAGATCCTGCTCGTGGGCCACGAGAACCACCAGGAGGTGGTCGGGACGCGCGGCGAGGCGCCGGAGGCGATCCAGGTGGTCGAGTCGCCCGACGACATCCCGGGCCTGGTGATCCATGATCCCGCCAAGCTCGTGTACCTCACGCAGACCACGCTCTCGCTCGACGACGCCACTGTGATCATCCGCGCGCTCAAGCAGGCGTTCCCGCTCATCCACGAGCCGCCGTCGAGCGACATCTGCTACGCGACCACCAACCGCCAGACCGCGGTGCGCGCCATCGCGCCCGAGGCCGACTTCGTGCTCGTGGTGGGCAGCACCAACAGCTCCAACTCCGTGCGCCTCACCGAGATCGCCACGAACGACGGCACCCCCTCGCGGCTCATCGACGACGCGGCCGAGCTCGACCCGGCGTGGTTCGCCGGCGTGCAGACGGTGCTCGTGACGTCAGGGGCGAGCGTGCCCGAG
Organism: uncultured bacterium; assembly: GCA_903856525.1. Lineage (GTDB taxonomy): Bacteria > Planctomycetota > Phycisphaerae > Phycisphaerales > SM1A02 > QWPT01. Next base: position 1,354 of record CAIOCH010000528.1, read on the forward strand.
GACCTTGTGCACGGCGTGATCGAGGCGCTCATCGACCGCTTCGGCGGCGAGGTCGAGCAGCGCGACGTGTACGACGAGCGCGTGGAGTTCGGCCTGCCGGGCACCCTGCGCGAACTCATGCGCGCGCGCGGCGTCGATCCCGACACCCGCCGCATCCGCATCGACCGCGAGGCCGACACGAGCGCGTGGCTCTCGCGCAAGCACATCCCGAACCGCACGGTGCAGGTGACGCTGCGCGAATCCGAAGGCAGCCGCTGACCATGCCCACGCCACACGACCCCCTGGAATCGCTCTTCGAACACGACCTCTCCTCGCTCACCGCCGCCTGCGAGGCGATGGCCCTCCCCCGCCGCACCGGCGGCCAGGTGCTCAAGTGGGTGTACGAGAAGGGCATCGTCGACTTCGCGCAGATGAGCGACCTGTCGAAGGACGCACGCGCGAAGCTCTCCGAGCGCTTCTGCGGACTGCAGGGCACGGTCATCCGCCACCAGGTGGCCACCGACGACACGCAGAAGCTCCTCATCGAATGGGGCGACGCCGACGATGCTCCCTCGGACGCGGCGGAGGAGCCCGCGGCGAAGACGCTCCGCATCGCCGGCACCCGCACCGACCGCCAGACCGAGACGGTCATGATCCCCACCGACGACCGCAAGACCGCGTGTGTGTCGAGCCAGATCGGCTGCCCCGTGGGCTGCCGGTTCTGCGCCTCGGGTATCGGCGGGCTCGACGGCAACCTCACCGCCGGCCGCATCGTCGAGCAGATCTGGCGGCTCGGCCGCCTGCCGAATGTGGGGCGCGTGTCGAATGTGGTGTTCATGGGCATGGGCGAACCGCTCGCCAACTTCGCGAACGTCACGCAGGCCATCCGCACCATCAACGCCGAGTGGGGCCTCGGGATCGGCGCGCGCAAGATCACGGTTTCGACCGTGGGCCTGCCTCCCGCGATCCGCAAGCTGTGCACCTTCGACATCCCCGTCACCCTCGCGCTCTCGCTGCACGCGCCGTTCGACGAGCTGCGCCGCAAGATCATCCCCTGGGCCGAGTACTCCACCATCGACGAGCTGCTCGACGCCTGTCAGGAGTGGTTCGTGAAGACGGGCCGCGAGATCACGCTCGAGTACATCCTGCTCGGCGGCGTGAACGACCAGCGCGAGCACGCCGAGGAGCTGGCGC
>CAIOCH010000529.1 GCA_903856525.1 uncultured bacterium
GATGCGCGAGTCGCGCCACATGCGCTCGACGTGGTTCTCCGTCATGTAGCTCTCGCCGCCCATGATCTGGATGGCGTCGTTGACCACGCGGTAGCCGAACTCGCTGCAGAAGACCTTGCACATCGCGGTCTCCAGCATGATGTCCTCGTCATGGCGGTCGAGGAAGCCGGTGGTCATGTAGAGCATCGCGTCGGCCGCGTAGACATACGCCGCCATGCGCGCCACCTTCTCCTGCATCAGGTCGAACTCGCCGATCGCGCGGTCGAACTGGTGGCGCGACTTCGCCCACTTCGTCGCCTGCTCCATCGAGTAGCGTGCGGCGCCGAGCATGCCCGCCGAGAGCGTGCAGCGCCCGTAGTTGAGGCAGGTGAGCGCGACATTGAGGCCCTTGCCCTCCTTGAAGAGCAGGTTCTCGCGCGGAACCTTCACGTTCGTCAGGCGGATGCGCGCCTGCCAGGTGCCGCGGATGCCGCACTTCGAGCGGTTGCGGCTGAAGATGTTCACGCCCTCCATGTCGGGGGTGCAGATGAGCGCGGTGACCGCGTCCTTCTCCTTGCCCGTCTTTGGATCGGTGATCTTCTGCTTGGCCATCACGGTGAACAGACCCGAGAGCGCGCCGGAGGTCGCCCACTTCTTCTCACCGTTGAGGATGTAGAACTTGCCGCACGGCGAGAGCTCGCAGCGCGTCTCCTGGCCACCCGCGTCGCAGCCGACGTTCGGCTCGGACAGGCAGAACGCGCTCAGCGTCGACTTCGCCATGAGCGGCAGGAAGCGCTTCTTCTGCTCGTCGTTGCCGAAGAGCATGACCGCCTTGCAGCCGATCGACTGGTGCGCCGACACGAGCACGGCGGTCGAGCCGCACGAGCGGCCGACGCGCTCCAGCACGCGGTTGTAGCTGGTGATGCCGAGGCCGAGCCCGCCGTACTGTGCGGGAATCGTCATGCCCAGCACGCCGAGGTCGAACAGCCGCTTGATGACCCACTGCGGGATCTCCTGCTTCTGGTCGATCTCGATCGAGGGATGCTCGGTCTTCAGGTAGTGGTCGAGCGCGGCGAGCAGCTGGTCGCACTTCGCCGTTTCCTCCGCCGACACCGTGGGGTACGGGAAGAGCAGGTCCTCGCGGAAGTTGCCCCAGAACACGTTCTTGATCACGCCCATGGTGGAGGGATCCGGGCCGAGCATCTCCTGGGCCTGCTCGATCTGCTTGCGGTCCTTCTCGGAGACGTTCTTGAGGTCCTTGGCGAGATTCGTGTTCGACATGGTGTGGATCCCTGTGGGTGGCTTTCCGTGAGGAAGGGGAACATGATAGGTTCATCCCCGCGGGATGGCCGTACTGACGGCCCTTCTGCATGGAGAGATTCGCAAAGAGCAACCTATGGCGACCGGCGGCGCATTCCCCACCACGCAGTCCACCTGGCTGCTCACGCTCGTGGGCGACGGGGTTGCGGATGCAGCACGCGGGAAGGCCGCGGAAATCGCGCGTTTTGCGCTCATGGAGCGATATGCGGAACCGTTGGCGGTGTTCGTGCGCGGCTCGAGCCTCGCGCGACTCGGTGAACCCGCCGAGATCGTGAACGGCTTCTTCGCAGCGAGGCTCTCGGACGATGCAGCGGTTGGGGATTTCCTGTCGAGATGGTCGCGCAGCGGCATGCGCCTGCGGCGCTGGCTCATGAACGCCATCCTGTTCCACGGGCAGGGTTTGGCGCGGGACCGCATGCGCGCGGCGGATCGCGGCTCCGCGGTCGATCCCGGCACTCTCGATGCGCGCGCGGGCGCGGCCTCCACCGGCGAGCTCGACTTCGAGCGCGCATGGGCGCTCGCCGTGGTGCGCGAGGCCACGGCCCGCGCCGAGCAGGACCTGCTCGCCGAGGGGCGCGGCGTCGACCTCGACATCTTCCGCCGCCACGCGATCGACGGGCTCGCCTACGCCGCGTTCGCGCGCGATGTGGGCCGCAGCGAGCAGCAGTGCGCCGGCGCCACGCGCCTGGTCGCCCAGCGCGTGCGCGCGAAGCTCGCCGAACTCCTCGCCGAGGAGGGCGTGCCCGAGCACGAGATCGACGACGAGATCGCGCGCGTGCGGGGTGTGCTGTAGCACCTGCGCATGCAGACGCAGCATGCGGATACCCGTCGCGCATGACACCGTCACTCGACCAACGCGGCGCCGCGCGCATCCTCGACCTCGCGGAATCGCGCGGTTCTCGGAGCAGCGCACTCGCGGGATTTGCCGTGATTGTCCTGCTCGCCGCGCATGCAGCGGCGCGCGGCGGATTCCCGTCCTCGGCGCAGGCCGCGGCGATGTCCTCCGCGGGCGCCCGATCGGCCTACCCGGCCCGAGCAGAGGAGTCACCAGAGATGAAGCGGTTGATGGCAATCGGTGCGGCGGCGGGGATGACGGCGGGCGTGAGCGCGCAGGATCTCGCTGTCCGAAGTTGGGGCGGCGGAGTGATCGACCAGGGTGCGTACCCAAACTACGGTCAGTCGATCGTTCCGGCTGGACTCGGGCAGGTCGTTGGGCTCTCCGCGGGCGGATACCACAGCATGGCGCTCCAGGCGGACGGGTTGGTCGTGTGCTGGGGACGAAACGACTTCGGTCAATGCAACGTACCGAATGGCCTCCGGGACGTGGTGCAGATCGTCGCTGGCCATACCTTCAGTCTGGCGCTACGTGCCGATGGAGGGATCGTCGCATGGGGCGACAACCAGTTTGGTCAGCTCCTCGTGCCCACTGGAGTTGGCACTGTGACTCGGCTCGAGGTCGGCTATTGGTTTGTGATCGCGCAGACTGAGGGTGGCACCCTGCGCGCATGGGGCGACAACACCGCTGGCCAATGCAACATTCCGCTCGATCTCGGAACCGTCGATGACTTCTCGGCAGGCCGATGGCAC
>CAIOCH010000530.1 GCA_903856525.1 uncultured bacterium
CCGGGGAACACGAGGTTCGACGCATCATCACAGTCGCTGCTCGACGCAACACCGTTGCAGGCGACCATCGGACCAGCGCCGAAGGTGTCGCCGTCGGTGTCCGCGTAGATCACGGCCGCATCGTTGCAGTCGGCGGAGTTCGTGACCGAGCCCGCGACCTCCGAGCAGGACATCGTCGACGCGCCCGCGCCGAATCCGTCCTGGTCGCTGTCGACGAAGTAGGCCACGCTGTCGGGAGCCTCTGCGGCAGAGACATTGCCATCGCAATCGTTGTCGACCGCGAGGTTCGCGCACGCCTCCGCAGCACCCGGGAAGACGAGGTTCGACGCATCATCGCAGTCGCTGCTCGACGCGACGCCGTTGCAGGCGACCATCGCGCCCGCGCCGAAACCGTCGCCATCGCCATCGCGGTAGATGACGGCCGAGTCGTCGCAGTCATCCGCGTTGGTCACGTGGATGGCGCTTGGCGCGCACACGATGGACGATGTTCCCGCGCCGAAACCGTCTCCATCGGCATCGATGTAGTAGCTGGCATCGGCCACGCCGCAGCCGCAGACGCCGGGGTTGATCTTGGTCGGATCGGTCGGGCACCCGTCGCGGAGTCCGACGGTGAAGGACGCACCCGCTGCGATGCGGGCCACGGGGCCCGCCTGCTGCGGCGCATCGCACTGCCTGCTCGAGTTGTTGCCCCAGGCGACGGCGGTTCCGTTGGAGCGAAGCGCGACCGAGTGGTTGCGCCCCGCGGCGATCTGGACGACACCGGAGAGGCCGGCGGGAACGGTGCACTGCCCGAAGTCGTTTCGTCCCCACGCGGTGACCGTCTGGTCGGCGCGGATCGCGAGCGAGTGCGCGCTGCCCGCGGTGATCGCGAGCACGCCGCTCAGATTGGCGGGCACCGCGGATTGCCCGCTGGTGTTCGAACCCCAGGCGATGACGCCGCCATCGGCGCGGCGCGCGAGGCTATGCACGTCACCCGCAGCGATGGCGTTGAGCCCGATCAGGCCTGCAGGCGGCGTGGACTGCCCGTTGGAGTTGGACCCCCACGTGGCGACGCTGCCGTTGGCGCGGAGTGCGAGCGAGTGGCTCGCGCCCGCGGCGATGGCGGTCACGCCGGCGAGGCCCGAGGGAATGTTGCACTGCCCCGCGGAATTGCGGCCCCAGGCGACGACGGTGCCGTCGGCGAGCAGCGCAAGCGAGTGCGCGCCGCCTGCAGCGACGGCGGTTGCCGAGGTGGTCTGCGGCGCCTGGGTCTGGCCGAATTGCGCTGCGCCCCACGCAACGATCGAGCCGTTGGTGAGGAGTCCCACCGCGTGATCTCCGCCGCCAGCGATCGCCGCGAAGGCGTGATCGGTCGCGGGAACGCGGCACTGCCCGAAGGCGTTGGAGCCCCAGGCCGAGATGTTGCAGAGCGAGACGGTGAGCGTGCCGGTGCCGACGGTGTTGTCGAACCCACCGATGCGGATGTAGTAGGTCTCGCCGCCCTCGACTTCGAAGTTGGCGATCTCGGCGTGGAACTCCTGGCATCCGGTCGGATCGAACGCGTCGCCGTTGCAGGCGATCTGCGTGAGGTTGCCGCAGGTGCCGCGGTAGAGCACCATCGAGGTGTCGTAGCTGAGCACCGAGCAGGTGGTGAAGGTCGCGACGCCCGAGGTGGACGGGACGAACCTGAACCACACATCGGGCTGGACATCGCGCCATCCCAGCGAGGAGCCGGCGCAGAGCGTGTCGAGCGGAGTGTTCGCGCTCGGCGTCGCCGTGACCGTGCTGAACGGCACCGGAACACCGGCGACCACCTGCGGAGCGGTCGCGCACTCATCCTGTGCCACGGCGGTCGCAGCCGCCAGCACGATCGTGGAGCACGAAACAACAGGCGCTCGCCGGCAAAAAGCCGACAGCGCACGGGCCATCACCACCATAGATGTCATGGAATCACCTCTAGGACAGGCCGCGCGGGAGGGACGACTCTCGACCACGGCCGATCGAGAGTATGTCAACACTGCGCGGATGGTCGAGGAAAAGCACCCGATTTTCGGGAACCTCGTGCACGGCACCCTCGGGCCCCGTAAGGGTTGCGAGATTCTCGGCCTCGGGGTGCATGGTGTCGGTCATGTCCCGCCGTGCACTACATTTCGCGCATGTCTGCCGCGACTGCCCGCTCGTCCCGAGATCCCGCGAAAGCCATTCCCGCGCTCTTCACCGAGTTCGGGCCTCGCACCTACGCACTGGCCCTGCGCATCACCGGGAGCGCATCGGAGGCGGAGGACGTGGTGCAGGACACATTCCTGCAGGCCTACCGCCGCTGGGAGACGTTCGAGCGGCGCGCCGATCCCGGCACCTGGCTCTACTCCATCGCCGCGCGCTTTGCCAAGCGCCGATTCCGCCGCCGCAAGGACGGCTCGACCAAGCGCTCGTCGATGCGCAGCTTCAGCGAACTGAGCCCGATGCGCGACGATGGCGTGGTGGACCTGTCGATCGACCGCAAGCAGCCCGCCGATCCGCTCATGCGCCAGGAGGCGCGCGAGCTGGTGCAGGAGGCGATCCTGCGCCTGCCGCCCCAGTACCGCGTCCCCGTGGTCATGAAGGACATCCTGGAGATGCCCCTCGAGGAGTGCGCGCAGGCGCTGGATCTCAAGCTCGAGACGGTCAAGACCCGCATCCACCGCGCGCGGCTGGCGATCCGCCAGGCGCTGAGCGATGGGCTGCGCACGCGCCCGGCCCCTGAGCCCGAGTACGACCGGCAGCTCTGCCTCGACCTGCTGCAGGCCAAGCTGGCGGCCATGGACAAGGGGCGCGGCTTTCCCATCGGTCGCGAGGTGATGTGCGAGCGCTGCCGCCTGGTGTTCGCCGAGCTCGATCTCGGGCAGGACGCCTGCGCCGGGCTCGACGACCGCATGCCCGCGGATGTCCGCAAGCGCATCGAGAAGGCCCTGAACGCGGCCAGCTGATCCCGCGCGGATCCGCATCGCGCCTGCGTGCAGTAGGCTCTCGGCATGACCGCGCTGACCGCCGCCGATCTCACCCATGACCGCGACTTCGCCCGCGCACTCGATGCGCAGGACCCGCTGGCGCACATGCGCGCACGATTCTGCCTGCCGCTGCGGCGGCCCGACGACATCTACTTCGTGGGCAACTCGCTTGGACCCATGCCGCTCGCCGCGCGTGCGCTGGTGAACGAGGAGCTCGACGACTGGTCGCGCCTGGGCGTGGCGGGCCACATGGGCGCGCGCCGGCCGTGGTTCAGCTACCACGAGCAGCTGCGGGCGCCGCTGGCGCGGCTGGTGGGCGCGCGCGAGCACGAGGTGGTGGCGATGAACTCGCTCACCGCGAACCTGCACTTCCTCATGACCACCTTCTACCGCCCCGAGGGCATGCGCACGAAACTGCTCATCGAGAAGGGCGCATTCCCGAGCGACACCTACGCGGTGATGTCGCATGTGGGCGCGCGCGGGCTCGACCCGAACGAGCATGTGGTGGAGATCGCGCCGCGTGCCGGCGAATGGACGATCCGCGAAGAGGACCTCGACGCCACCATCGCCCGGCTCGGCGACACCCTGGCGCTGGCACTGCTCCCCGGCGTGCAGTACCGCTCCGGGCAGGCGTTCGACATCGCCCGGCACACGCGCGCGGCGCACGCGGTGGGCGCGCGCTGCGGATGGGATCTCGCGCACGCCGCCGGCAACCTCGCCCTGTCGCTTCACGACGCCAACGCCGATTTCGCCGTCTGGTGCAGCTACAAGTACCTCAACTCGGGCCCGGGCGCCGTGGCGGGTGCGTTCATCCACGAGCGCCATGTGCGCGACACGGCGCTGCCGCGCCACGCGGGTTGGTGGGGGAACGATCCCAAGACCCGCTTCCGCATGGAGGAGCGCTTCGTGCCCACGCAGCACGCCGACGCGTGGAGTCTGTCGAACCCGCCGATCCTGGCGGTTGCGCCGCTCATCGCGAGCCTGGCGGAGTTCGACGCAGCGACCATCGCGGCGCTCCGTGACAAGAGCGTGCGCATGACCGCGCTGCTCGAGTACCGCCTGCGCGGCGTGGAGGGCGTGGAGATCATCACGCCCGCGGCGTCGCACGCACGCGGTGCGCAGCTGTCGCTCTTCTTCCCGAAAAACGCGCGGACCCGCTACGAGGCGTTCCTCGCGGCGGGTCTCGCGTGCGACTATCGGGAGCCCGGCATCGTGCGCCTCGCCCCCGCGCCCCTGTTCAACACCTTCGACGAGGTGTGGCGGGCCGCGGAGATCGTGCGCGCGACGGTGTGAGTCCGGGCTCGTTCGCGCCGGTGGCGCGATGGATCACGGCATCGGCAGGTTCCAGTTCGAGAGCACCGTGGCGATGTCCTGCGCGTCGATGTTGCCATCGCCGTTGGCATCGCCTGCGGAGCCCGTGCCCCAGTAGGAGAGGATGATCGCGATATCGATCGCGTTGACCAGCCCGTCGAGGTTGAGGTCGCCGCGCGCCATCTCGCAACGGTCGATGCGGCCGTCCTGATCGAAATCGGTCGCGCCTCCCGCGATGTCGCAGGAGTCGGGGATTCCGTTCAGGTTGCAGTCGCGCACCAGGCCCTCCGCAAGCTCGCACGCATCGATGGCGCCGTTGGCGTTGCAGTCGGCCGCGGTGCCCGCGGCGATGTCGCACGAGTCGGGGATGGCGTTGCCGTTGCAGTCGGCGACGGCACCCGTGGCGATCTCGAAGGCATCGGGGATGTCGTTGTTGTTGCAGTCCGGCTTGCACTCGTCGGGAATGCCGTTGGCATCGACATCGTTCGAGGTTCCCGCCGCCAGGTCGCACGAGTCGGGGATGCCGTTCTCGTTGCAGTCGGCCGCGCCGCCGGCGATGTCGCAGGCGTCGGGCAGACCGTTGGCGTTGCAGTCGGGCACATCGCCCTCGGCGATCTCATCGGCATCGCAGATGCCGTTGGCGTTGCAGTCCTGCGAGAGGACGTTGTCGCCCACGGCCGAGAAGGCGCCGCTGATGTTCTCCGGCAGGTTGCGGCAGAACCGGCTGGTGAAGACGGTCAGCCGACCCGAGTCGAGCTGGCGCACGCCGCCACCGAGGCTTCCGGCCGCGTTCAGCTCGAGCGTGCACTCGAGCAGGAACAGGTCGGACGCGCTCATGATCGCGCCGCCGTCGACCGCGGCATCGTTGTCGCGGAAGATGCTGCTCGAGATGTGCATGCCGCCCTCGATGCCCGAGCTGCCCTCGAGCGCGATGGCGCCGCCGTTTGCCGCCGCGTTGCCGAGGAAGCTCGACAGCAGGATGTCGGCCGCGCTGTTGATGGCGTGGATCGCGCCGCCCGAGCCCGAGGCGATGTTGCCGCTGAAGGTGCAGTTCTCGATCACGGGATCCGCGTTGGTAACGAGCATGCCGCCGCCGTTGGCCGCGCTGCCGTTGCGGATGGTGAATCCGCGCAGGGTGAGTCGCGTGCCCACGCGCCCGCTGATCTCGACCGCGCGGGCCGAGTTGCCGCCGTCGATGAACGTCTGCGCGTCGCCCGCGATCGACTGGACGGTGAGCCCGCGGTTGATCGCCGTGAACGGCGCGTGCGAGCCGGGGCCGACCTTGATCACCGCACCGTTGGGCGCGGCGTCGAGCGCGAGCTGGATGGTGGCGAAGCCGGTGCCGCCCACGACGAACTCGCATTCGTCGGGCGAACCCGAACCGTCGAGATCGGTGGAGGAACCCGCCGCGATGTCGCACGAGTCGGGCACGCCGTTCGTGTTGCAGTCGCTGGCGCTGCCCGATGCGATCTCGCACACGTCGCCCGTGCCGTTCTGGTTGCAGTCGGCCTGGTCGGCGTTGGCGATCGCGGGGCAGTTGTCGACGCAGTCGGCGAGCCCATCGCCATCACCATCGGTGTCGGCCACATTGCAGCCGCAGGTGCCGGGCTCGGTCTTCGCGGGATCGGTCGGGCACTGATCGATGCAGTCGGCCGTGCCGTCCGCATCGGTGTCGGTGTCGGCCACGCCGCAACCGCACGCGCCCGGATCGGTCTTGGCACCGTCGGCGGGGCAGTTGTCGCCCGCCGTGCCCACATATCCGGCAGGCGCCGAGCAGGCGAGCTGCGTCACGTTCGGATCACCGGCGCCGTCATTGTCGGCGTCCGCGTAGAACGTGAGACGGTCGGCCGCCTCCGCCTCGTCGGTCGATCCGTCGCAGTCGTTGTCGACGGCGAGGTCGGCACAGAGTTCGGCGGCACCGGGGAAGACGGCGTTGGACGAGTCGTTGCAATCGCTGTTCGACGCGACGCCGTTGCAGGCGACCATCGGTCCAGCGCCGAAGGTGTCGCCGTCGTTGTCGGCGTAGATCACGGCCGCGTCGTTGCAGTCGGACGAGTCGGTGACGGAGCCAGCGATTGGCGAGCACGACATTGTGCTGGCACCCGCGCCGAAGCCGTCCTGATCGCCGTCGACGAAGTACGCGATGCTGTCGGAAGCTTCCGCGTCAGACGTATCGCCGTCGCAGTCGTTGTCGACCGCGAGGTCGGCGCAGAATTCCGCGGCACCCGGGAAGACCAGGTTGGACGCGTCGTCGCAGTCGCTGTTCGACGCGACGCCGTTGCAGGCGACCATCGCACCAGCGCCGAACGTATCGCCGTCGTTGTCGGCGTAGATCA
>CAIOCH010000531.1 GCA_903856525.1 uncultured bacterium
GCGGATTCCATCAGTGCGCCGCCTTTCGCAGCTTCGGATCGATCGCGTCGCGCATCGCCTCACCAAGCATGTTGTAGCTGAGCACCGTGAAGAAGATGGCGAAGCCGGGGAAGACCGCCAGCCACCAGACGAACGTTCCCGTGGTGCCGGTGGCGCTCGACAGCAGCTTGCCCCACGAGGCCTGGCCATCGGGTCCGAGCCCGAGGTAGGAGAGCGTCGCCTCGGCGATGATGGCCGCGGCGACGGCGAACGAGGCGTCGACGAGCACGGGCGTCACGCCGTTCGGCAGCATGTGGCGGAACAGCACGCTGCGCAGGGGGAGGCCCGCCGCCTGCGCGCCCTGCACGAAATCCTGCCGACGCAGCTTGAGGAACTCGGCGCGCGTGAAGCGCGCGGCGCCTGTCCACGAGACGCAGCCGATGATCGCCATCATCACATAGGTGTTCCGCGGCAGCACCGCCGCAGCCACGATCAGCAGGAACAGCACGGGAATGGCCATGAAGATCTCCACCACGCGGAAGATGAGGAGATCGACCCATCCGCCGAAATAGCCCATGATCGCGCCGAGCGTGACGCCGATGAGGAGCGCGATGCCCGTCGAGACGAGGCCGATCGAGATCGACAGCCTGCATGCCCAGAGCATCTGCGACAGCACGTCCTTGCCGAGCGCGTCGGTCCCGAGCAGCACCAGCCGATCGCCCAGCGGACGGGACTTGAGCGCCTCCGCCTGCTCGCCGATCCGCGTCATCGGCGGCAGCGTGTAGATGTCGGACCGGCCGTACGCAGGCGAGAACGGCACCAGTGTGTAGACCACGTCGTACTTGCCCGACGACTCCTGCTCGTCGTAGACCTCGAAGTTCACGAGTCGCTCCGACCAGCGGGTCGCGCTCGCCGACACGGAAACCACCGCGGCCAACAGCACCATCGCCAGCTTGAACCGCGCACCGCCGGCCACCAGCGCCGCGAAGAGTGCGGCGACGCCACCGATCACCGCGGATGCGATCCAGGGGAACGCCTCGGCGCGCCCGAGCTCGCGCAGCCACGGTTCGCTGTCGTTGTCACGGGTGACCGACGACACGATGCCCGCGGCCACGATGGTGAAACCCGCCTGAAGCGCCAGCAGCAGCAGCAAGCCCAGCCGCGACGAGCGCTCGGGCATCCCGATGCGGTTCGCGGCGCCGAGCGGCAGGAACGCGAACGGAAGCCCGATCACCGCCGCCGCGAGAAGCGCCAGGTCCACGCTCGTGAGGTTCTGCCAGAGCGGCGAGTCCCACGCGCCTGTCTCCAGGTTGCGCCGCCAGATCGGGTGCGCGTTGGCGATCACGGGGCCGAAGACCGCGAAGAACGCCACGATGCCGATCCAGAGCAGCGCCACCCGCGCGCCGAAGCGCCCGAGCACGCGGTCCCACGCGTCGGCCCAGAAGCCCTTGGCGGCCACGGCACCCACGCCGCGCATCGCGTCGATTCCGCTGATCGCCTCAGGCATGCCGCCCGCCGCATCCTTCGCGCGAGACTCACTCATAGCTCACCCGCGGATCCGCCACCGCATAGAGAATGTCCGCGAGAAGCAGCGCCGTGAGGTTCACGCATGCGATCATGAAGGTGTTCGCGAGGATGAGCTCGCGATCGCGCTGGTTGATCGCATCGAGGATCAGCGAGCCCATCCCGGGCACGGAGAAGATCCGCTCGATCACCACCGAGCCCGCCAAGGTCGCCGGAAACACCGTCACGAACATCGTGATGAGCGGCAGCAGGCTGTTTCGGAAGACATGGTGGATGACCACATCCCCCCGCGCGACGCCCTTGGCCTTGGCGGTGCGCACGTAGTCTGCGTTGAAGTTGTCGAGCATCGCCGCGCGCGTCTGCTTGGAGAGCACGGCGAACCCGCCGTACACCAGGCACGCGACGGGCAGCACGAGGTGCCAGAGCACGTCGCCCAGCCAGCCGATCTGCCACGTCCCGCCCGACTGCACGCCGGGAAGGAAGGTCCATGTGTCGGCCGCGCGGTCGTGCAGTCCCGACACGGGAAACAGACCGAGGTACTCGTCGCTGGCGAGGTATCCCACCGCCAGCACACCCGCCCACACCGTGGGAATCGACCAGAGCGCGACGTAGGTGGCGCCCGACAGCTTGTCGAACAACGAGCCCGCGCGCGCGCTCGCCAGGATGCCCGACGGAATCGCCACGAGGTAGATGATGGGAAACGCGATCAGGTTGAGCAGCAGCGTGACGGGCAGCGCGTCGGCAATGAGGTCGATGACGGGCCGGCTCTTGGAGAACGCCGTGCCGAGGTCCGGCGCGCCCACCCACAGTGCGCCGGGAACGACGGGAAAACCCGCCTCGGGAAACGGCCGTTCGGCGAACGCCTGCGCGAGCACCGCACGCCGCGCCATGGCCTCCACCCAGCTGGCGCGCACCGCTGCAAAGGCCGACTCCACGCCTGGCCAGGCTGCGTTCGCACGATCGACCGGAACACCCTCCAGCCGGGACGCCACGACCTTGCCCTTGCTGTCCAGCCAGTCGTCGCGGTCCGCGGCGCGCGCATACTCCACCAACGACGACTCGAACTCCCGCTTGGCACCCAGGTACCGCGAGCGCGCCGCCAGCGCATCGTTGGCGATGCGGCGGTACTCGCGCTGCCGCTCCTCCTCGATGGTGGCCTTGAGCACCGGTCCGGCATCCGCTGCGGGAGCGGCGGGCATGTCGAAGCCTCCCCACTCCACCAGCGGCGGAGCCGGGATCTCCTTGGGTGACTGCAGCCGCTCACCGGCGGCCGTCACCTGGTCGCGCGTGCCGAACTTCACCGGCGAAATCCGGTGCAGCCAGCGCACGTACTGCACCAGCACGGGGTCGTTGAGGCCGTAGCGGTCCTGCAGGTACGCCTCCAGGATGGCCGCCTTCGACGCATCCTGCTGCCCACCCGCCGCGGCGGCCGCGGCACCGATGCCGCCGGGCGACAGCGCCAGCAGCAGGAACACCACGAAGGTGATCCCGATCACCGTCGGCAGCATGAGCAGGAGTCGTCGCGCGATGTAGTTGAGCATCGGTCACCCTGCCGAGGCGGCAGCGGGCGCCGCGCGGAAGAACTCCCACGGCTCGAGCCCGGACTTGTACGTCTCCACGTTCCCGACGCCCTTCTTCACGAAGCGCAGCCACGGCGCCACGCGGATGAAGGTGTACGGCTGCTCGTCGTGGATCACCGCCTGGAACTCCTGCCACACCTTGCGGCGCGCCTCGAAGTCGATGGTCGAGCGGATGCCGTCGATCGCCTTGTCGGCCGCAGGGCTGTTCCACTGCGCGAAGTTGTCGCCGCCCTCCTTGATCGACTCCGAGTGGAAGATCTGGCGCGGATCGCTCTCGGGCGCGCTCGCCGACCACGCCATGGTGAGCGCGTCGAAGCTGCGGCCCTTGAGGATGTCCGACATGGCCGCCCAGTCGATGGGCTTGACCTTCATCACGATGCCGACGCGCGCGTAGCTGTCCTTGATGAAGGTCGAGATGCGCTCGGAGATCTCGTCGGAACCCGAGCGCGTGAACTCGAACTCGAAGACATCGCCCTTCTCGTTCTCGAGGATGCCGTCGCCGTTGCGGTCCTTCCAGCCTGCCTCGGCCAGCAGCGCCTTGCCGCGCTCGGGATCGAACGGCCACGGCTTGATCTCGGCGGCGAACACGGGGCTCTCCGGATTCACCGGACCCTGCGACGGCTCGCCCACGCCCTCCCAGATGTCACGGATCATCCGCTCGCGGTCAAGGCACAGCGTCATCGCCTGCCGCACGCGCTTGTCGGCGAACGGCGTCTGCCGCCCCGCGTTCTTGCCCTGGTTCCACACGATGAAGGAGTAGCCCGACCGCATGTTCACCCAGCGGAGCGACTGGTTGCGCTCGTCCCAGCCCGGCTCCCTCGTCTTCTTCACGAACTGGGGGCTGGTGGGCGTGATCATGTCGCCTTCGTCGGACTGGTACGACGCCAGACGCGAGGTGCTGTCGGCCACCACCTTGAAGCGCATGCGATCGAGGGCTGCGCGCGGTCCCCAGTAGTTCTCGTTGCGCACGAGCACGATGTCCTGCCCCTGCGTCCACTGGTTCTCGACGTCGAGGCGCTCCAGCTTGAAGGGACCGCTGCCCACCAGGAGCCCGGTGGCGCTGTTGATCTGCGCCGCCTGCAGCTTCGAGTAGAAGTGCTTGGGCAGCACGTAGTTGCCCAGCGTGTACTCCAGGTTGAACGACAGCGCCTTGTTGAACATGAACTCGACCGTGAGCGGGTCGATGACCTTCACGTCCTCGATCTGGTCGAGCGTCGCGCGCACGCGCTCCGTCTCCATCGACGGATTGAAGATGTAGTCGTCGAAGGTCCAGCGGACATCCTCCGCGGTGAGCGGCTCGCCATCCGAGAAGCGAAGGCCGTCGCGCAGGCGCACGCGGATCCACATGCCCGCCGGATCACGCTGCCAGGCGGCCGCCAGCAGTCCGCGGAACTTGAGCGTCTTCGGGTCGTAGGCGCCCAGCGAGTCGCACACGCGGTCGATCACGCGGCGCCCGTACACGTCCGACGCGATCATCGGCGTGATCTTGGGGGGCTGGCCCTCGAAGATCTCGGTGAACTCGCCGCCCTCCTCGAAACCGGGCTTGCCATGCGGATCGGTCGCGTACTCCCACGGCGGCTGCCACTCCACGGCAACCCCCGCACGCGCCCACGACTCGTCGCGGGCGGCGGGGGCCGGCGTCGACGTCGAGGTCGACACCGCCCTGCCCGGGCCCGCGGCAACGACCCCGCTCGAGAGCTTCTTCTCGATGGCACCGAGCTTGTCGAGCACATCCCGCTGGAGCACCCACTCGCGGTCCCGCTGCAGCATCGACAGGGAGACGATGACCAGCACCGCACCGAGCAGCACGATCTGGATGAAGTCCTTGAAGCCAAAGCGGTTGTTCATAGGTGGCACCTCGCCGCGGACTTCCGCGGGGCGCCCATCCTAACCGCTCACCCCGCCAGGTCAGGCGACCTTTCGACCCCGCATCGGATCAAATCTCTCGCGAAGTTCGTCGCCCAGGAAGTTGAGCGCCACCAGCGTGAGCGCGATCGAAAGACAGGGCGCCACCAGCAGCCACCAGCGGCTGTCGACCGTGTTCAGTTCTCCCAGCCCATCGGCAGCCATGTTGCCCCAGCTGGGCAGTGGTTCGCGGACCCCGATCCCGAGGAACGACAGGAAGCTCTCGGAGAGGATCGCCGCGGGTACCGCGAGCGCGGCGTACACCGCGATCGGACCGACGAGGTTGGGCAGCAGGTGCGCGGTGAACTGCCGCGGCACCCCCACGCCGATCGCCCGGCACGCCTCCATGAAGGGCTTTGCGCGCAGCGCCATCACCTGGCCGCGGATCACGCGCGCCATGGTCAGCCAACTCACGCCACCGATGGCCACCAGCAGCGTGGCGATGTTGATCGCCTGTCGCGACGCCGCCGAAAGGTCGGCGCCCTGCCGCTCGATCACGCCGTCGACCGCCACCGCCAGCAGCACCACCAGCAGGATCGACGGCAACCCGAACAGGATGTCGACGATGCGCATGAGCACCGCGTCCACGCGCCCGCCGAGCGCGCCCGCGATCGACCCGTAGAGCGTGCCGACGAGCACGGCGATGGCCGCGGCGCTCAGGCCGACGAGCAGGCTCACGGAGCCGCCCGCGAGCAGCCGCGCCAGCACATCGCGCCCGAGCCTGTCGGTGCCGAGCACGCGCCCGGGCACGTACTGCCCCGCGGCACGCGCCGCCTCGATGCGCGTCGATGCGTCGGCATCGAGCTGCTGCCAGATCGGCGGCAGGAGGTTCAGCGAGAGGTTCGAGGCCTCGTAGCGCGCGAACGTCGTGGCACCGCTCTGCACACCACCCATCGACCACGGAAGCGTCGCCACGCAGGCAAGCAGCATGCACGCCAGCACGGCCACACCGATGCGGCCTGCGGTTCCCAAGTGCGCGCGGGCGGCGCCACGGATCGGTGCATCGAGGGGTCCGCGTGCGTTCATCCCGCGCAATCTACTCGCGCGGGCGACGGTCGACGTCGCCGCGGCGGTCGCCGCGATCAGTTGCGTCGTCCCGTCGGAGGGCGCGGTCGGCGACCTCGGCCGCCAGCCCGTCCACGCGGGACGCATCCGACACGACATCCTCGCGCAGCGCGCGCACCCGTGCCTCGAGCGCGTCGAGCTCGGCCCGTCGGGCCGCGAGCGTCGCCTCGACCTGCGCGCGCGCCGCGACCTCGAGCGCCGTCCTCGCCGCCGTGACTGCATCGGGCGAAGCGCCTTCCGACTCGACCCGGGTCAGTTCCTCGGCGGCACGGTTCGTCTCGGCCTGGGCACGGAGCTCGGCAACCTTGGCGGCAAACACGACAGGCGCGCGCTCCTTGAGCGCCACCAGGCCGAGCAAGCGCCGACCACTGGTGCGCAGCGAAGCCTTCAGCTTCGCGGGTTCCACTGCCCAGCGCTCCTCGATCATGGCGCCCCACTCAGGCGCGACTTCCTTCGCCACCGCGATGGCCTGCACCACATCGGCATCGGTCAGCTCGCGCCGACCGGCGCCCGGCGGCAGGAGACCCTCCATCACCAGTCCCTCGATCATCGGGCGCTCGCCATCCTGACCCGACGGCCCGAAACCACCAGCCCGAGGCCAATCAGGGGGGAGCGGCATTCCCGCGCGCCCTCCACGGCGCGCGCGGTCCTGGCCCATGGAATCCCGCTCGTCCTGCCGCATGCGCCCTCCCGCATCGCGGCCTGCGTCCCCGTCGGAGTCCTGCATCCGGTCGGATCCTGCCGGCGTGGAAGCGGGCTCGGCGATCGCGTCACCCGCGGCCGTCGTCGCCAACCCCAACATGGGCGCCGACGCAGGAGCCGATGCGGACATCGCCGCACACAGCGCGGAGGCATGGACGGTGGATGCGATCTGGACGGGCATGGGTGCTCCTCGCGCCTGACGGCTGCGCACGCCGTTCGGTTTCAGCGGAACGATCCGGGCGATGCGAGCGACGCGAGCTCGCCGCGCAGATCCTCGTAGGTGGTTCCCGCACCGTCAAGGAGCGATCCACTGTGGAAGAGCGGCGCAAAGTCGCCCGCGAGCGCATCATCGAGGTCGTGGTACTGCAGCGCTGGCTCCTGGCGTGCACCCGAGAGGGCCACGACCACCGTCGCCGCGCTGCGCGGCGTGCTGGCGATGGCGCGCTCGACGTGGTCGGCGGCAAGCCGACGCGGCTCGGCGGAGGGTGTCGCGATGGATCGGCGGTTGGGCGCATCGACTTCAGGAGTCGCGCCGGGGACCTGCCGCCCCTCGGGCGCATCCTGCACCAGAGAATCCTGGTTCGGCCCGGGCGCCACCGACAGCCCACGGGCCACCAGCCAACCGGCGCCCACGAGACCAGCCACCGCCGCGATCGCAGCGGCCAGACGCCAACGACGCGACGGTGCATGACCGATGCGCGCGATCACCACGGGCGATGCAGGCGCCGCCATCGGCAGCTGCAGATCGCTCATCGACGCGATGCGTTCGAGCGCCTCCTTCGAGAGCGCGCTGCGCTGCGTGCGGCCGCGGGCATCGAGCAGGCGCCCGAGCTCGGCGCTGTCGCCGTCCGAGGACTGGTCGCCAGGCTGGAGGTTGTCGCGGTTGATGGTCATCCTTCGAACTTCCTTTGCGGCCGTCTACTTCGTAGCCCAGGTTCCGCCCTCGGCAAGCAAACGCGGCGCTCGGTGGGCGATTGCCGAGCAAAATGGTGAATCGGGGCGATCACGCCGCACGATCCGATCAATCGGCGCAGTCCACCTCGTGCCGAGCCATGCGCACGGTTCACGCCGCCCCCCCGTCCGCGATCTCAGCTGCTGTGACACCCATGTCCTCGAGCAACCCACGCAGTTTGCGGAGCGCGCGGTGATGTCGCGCCAACAGGGTTCCGACGGGCTCGCCGTAATAGTCTGATAACTGCTTGAAACTGAGGCCGCCAGTGTGACGCAACTCGATGATCTCGCGATCAGCCTCGGGAAGCCGCGCCATCGCACGCCCCAGTCGATCAACGACCTCCTCGGAGAGGCCGCGCCCCGTACCGCCAACCCGATGCGCCGACGCCACCTGCAGCGGCCCGTCATCCATCGGCCGCGCCTGTCGCGCCCTGCGTCGCATCTCGTCGCGCAGGCGGTTCATAGCGATGCGGAACACCCACGACTCGAACCGGCCACTCTCCACGTACTCGCCGATCTTGGCAGCCAGCGTGCAGAAGGTCGACTGCGTGATCTCCTCGGCAAGCTCGGGATCGCGGCACTGCGCCCGCATGAGGCCGAACACCCGAGGCGCCATCTGCGCCACCACCGCGCGCCATGCGTCCGAATCGCCGCGGGCCGCCAGCCTCAGCAGGGCCCGCAGTTCCTCGGATTCGGAGTCGGATGGGGAGTCGCTCGTGTCGGTCATGCACGATCCGCGGGGGCCCTGCGCGGGGAGCGTAACGGCGCCGCCGCCCGGCCATTGCCCTCGGAGCGGCACTTACACCGGAAGGTCATCCATCGGTTCCTCGACCACGCGCGGTCGCGTGGGCGCCGACAACCGCCGCGACCCATCCGAGCCACCTCCGGGACCGCCACCGAAGCCACCACCGCCGAATCCCCCCGCTTCGTGCGGCGGAGCCGCGTACGACCGGCTCTTGAAGCTGGTGGTCGAGCCATCCCACGCGAGATCCACGGTGCCGGTCGGACCATTGCGCTGCTTGGCCAGGATGAGTTCCGCGGTACCCACCTTGTCGGGGTTCTCATCGGCCCAGTTCGGGTCGCCGCGGTGGTAGTAGTCCTCGCGGTGCAGCATCATCACCACGTCGGCGTCCTGCTCGATCGAGCCCGATTCGCGCAGATCGCTCATGCGCGGGCGGTGACCCTCGCGTTGCTCGGCGGCGCGGTTGAGCTGCGACAGGCAGAGGACGGGAACGTCCAGCTCGCGCGCCATGGCCTTGATGCCGCGCGAGATCTCGCTCACCTCGAGCTGGCGGCTCTCCACGCGCGAGCCCGAGCTCATGAGCTGCAGGTAGTCGATGGCGATGAAGCCGATGCCGTAGCGCTCCTTGAGCCGGCGCGCCTTCGAC
>CAIOCH010000532.1 GCA_903856525.1 uncultured bacterium
CGAAAGCACTGCACTTAACGCACACTGGTGATCGGGCGTCTACCGACCCTGCTGTTGGTGCCGCAGTGACGGAACGTCCTGTGCCATAAGACCCTCGGTTGCATCGGTGCCGCACTTGCGGCACGTTCGCATCTCGGATTCAGATCTTGTGTTCTCGGACGCAGCGAATGCCGGGGTTTAGGTCGGAGGATCTGCGATGTTCCCTGGGGAATTTTCGCCGTGCTCGGGCAGATCTCGCCGTCTGCGTTTGGCCGAGTCGCACCCGCTGTCGAGCGGCATCGGACAGCGCAGGCGTTCAGCGGCTTCCCGCCGTCCCGTCGCCCATCGCGGCATCGCCAGCGTCGGGCAACTGCGCGCCGTCACCGTCTGCTCCGGAGCCGCCCTCGAGGAGCAGCTGCATGTCGCGCGCGTCGATCCAGCCGTCGCCGTTCACATCCGCCACGACGAGATGACCCATGCCGCGGCGACGCGCGTCCTTGACGCTGATCCGCGCGAGCGGTTCCGCGCCCTCGGCGCCCTGCGAGCAGGACTCGTCCCGACGCAGGAAGCCCGTGGCGATGAATGCGAAGTCGACGTTGTTCACGAACGCATTGCCGTCGTAGTTGCTGCGGCTGTTGGGCGTCTTGGGCTCGCTGCCCACCACGCTGCGGTCGACCATCAACTCGCCGAAGTCGAGGATGTCGATGGCGTTGTCGTCGTTGGAGTCGCCCGACGTCAGCCGGAAGGCCGTCGCAAAGGCATAGACCGTGCCGTCGATCGCCGGCGTCTGCGAGGTCGCCAGCGTGTGGGTCGTGCCCTTGACGCCCAGGCAGGGGTAGGACTCGCGCACCGGCAGCTGGACCTCGACGGTGCCGCTGGCGGGGCCGTTGAACTCGACGTCCAGCACCACGGGCGCGCTCAACGGCGTCGACACGCGCACGGGCCTGGTGAACGGGGCGCCCGCCGAGATCACGCCCGCCATCTCCACGGCAAGGCGGGCGATCTGGTGGTTGTGCACGGTGACGGTGCGCGTGGCAGCGGCGGTGTTGCCGCTCGGGTCCACGGTGCTCCATGTGACCGAACTCGTTCCGATCGGGAACCGCGCGGGCCACGTCTGCGCCGTCGAACCATCGGCGAGCACGATGTGCCGCGTGACCGGCGTGGTGGTGCAGTTGTTCGCGGCGGTGACGATGGGTTCCGCCACGACCGCGCCGACCAGCGATCCCGCGTCGGTGGGGATCGCGACGTTGGTCTCGGGAACTCCCGCCAGCACCGGCGGCGTCATGACCGTGATGCGGCTCAGGTTGATGCTGGCAAAGGGGATGCTGGCGCCCGAGCTCGTGCTGAGGCGGGCGTTGAATCCCGTGGTGGCGAGCGACACCAGGTCGCCGACATCGCAGGCGCCCGCGATCACGCGGAACGCCAGACGCGCGATGTTGCCGCTGGTGACGCCTTGGCCGTTGCCGCCGATGTCGACGCCCGTGGCGAAGGTCACCTGCCCGGGCTGCGGCTGCACGTACACCTGCGTGGGCATGTCGGTGCCGCCCACGCTGTCGTTGTAGCCGTCGCCGTCCACATCGAGCACCAGCGCGAGCCTGCTCGCGTCGTAGAGCACCCGCATCTGCGCGCCGAGGGCCGGTGCCGGGAGCGCGTGCACGTCGACGTCGACGAACACCAGATCGCCCGCCGAGTGCAGCCCCTCGAGCGAGACATGGACCGTTGGGGCCAGCGCGAGCGCCGCACGCTGCGCCTGGTCCATGCCGCGCGGATCGACGTCGATGCGCGTGCCCGCGGCCGCGCGGCCCACGAGGGCGGCCAGCTGCGTCGCGGTGAGGTCCGCCGTGAGCGCGAGGGTGCCGCGCAGCGCCTGCACGCCCGCCGCGTGATCGGCCACCGCCGCGAGCTGCGCCAGCGACATGCCGGTGGCCAGCACGTCGGCTTCGGAAGCAAGCGTGACCTCGAGGAGGGTGCGCATTTCGGGCGCAGAGAGCGATGCCGTGAGCAAGAGGTTGGCGATGTCGTAGGTGCCGCTGCGCAGCGCGCCCGGCTCGATCGCTGCCACCGCCGCGGCGATGGCGCGCAGGTGGTCGTCGGACATGCCCGTGGCGTCGATCGCCACCGTGGTCGGGCCGGTGTAGGCGCTCGCGAGGTTGAGCTTGGCCAGGATGCGGGTGAGCCGCAGCGGCGCGAGCCTCGAGTCGATGGCAAGGGCGCCGGAGATCCCGCCGTCGCGGATGCGGGCATGGTGATCCGCGAGTGCAGCGAGTTGCCCGGCCGAGGCCGAGTCCATGGCGGTCGCGTCGACGCTGGCGCTGGCAAGGTCCGACAGGCCGAGCAGCAGCGCCAGTTCCGCCGCCGTCTGCGACGCCGACAGCGACAGGGCGAACGCAGAGTCGACCCGGCCGATGTGGGCGACCACGAGCGCGATGCCGCCGTTGCCCAGGCCGTTGCCGTCGAGGCGCGCGGTGGCGTCGGGCGCGATGCGCGGCAGCAGGGCGCCCAGCGCCGACTCGGCGAGTGATCCGGGAAGCAGCACGTTCCCCGTGATGCCGTTTGCCTCGAGCCGCGACGCGTGGGTGGCGATGGCGGAGAGTTTCGCCGCGTCCATGGCAGTCGCGTCTACCCGCGCCATGCGCCCGTCGGCCGCCGCGGAGGCGATCGAGCGCGACAGCAGGGCGCCGATCTCGGAGACCGACTGCGCGTTGGTCAACACCAGGTTGGCGATCGAGGCGATACGGTCGCTGCCCGAGGCAACGGCGCCCAGCTGGGCCGTGGTCATGCCGTGCGCGTCGACCTTGGTCTCGAACGCCGCGGAGAATGCGAGGAGATACGAGATCTCCAGCGCCGTCTGCGCGCTGGTGATGCCGCGGTCGAGCGCGTCGAAGGCCTTCGCCGTCTCGAACGCGGCCGCGAAGGCGGCGTTGCAGGCCGACATCGACGCCGCGCCCGCCGACTGCATGGCGGCGAGCACATGGGCCCGTCCGCGGCCGTCGGCGCCGAGTGCGTTGAACTGCGCGAGGATCGCGGGCGACCGCGCGAGGTCCGCCGTTTCGCCCGAGAGCACCGTGTTCGCCGGCAGCGCCGTCCAGCGCGCGACCAGTCGCGCGTAGCGCCCGTTTGTCGCGAAATCGGCGGCCTCCAGCGGCGATCCATCGAGGATCGCCTGCTCCGCCGCGCGATAGTCGACGAGCAGTCCAAGGAGCGCGCCTGCGGCGGCCACATCGGGGTATCCGTCCGCGGCCCGGTTGGTCACGAGATCGGTCGACACCGCGGCGCGCCGCGCCGCCGTGAGTGCCTCGTACCCTGCGTGCGGGACCAGCGCCGACAGCCGCAGTGCGTCGTGCATGGCCACCGCATCGCCCGCGATGTTGAGCGCATGCACCGCGTGCAGGATGTTGCCCGCGCCGATCGCGTCGAGCCGCGCTGCGACCATCGCCACCTGCGCGCCGCCCATGGACGCGAGGTCGACGGTGCGCGCGGCGAGGGGCGAGGCCGCGAGGATGCTTGCCAGCACATTGCCCTCGGCAAAGCTCGCGTGGGTGAGCGTGAAGCTGCCCGCGATGGTGATGCCCTCGGGCAGCGCTGCCGAGAGCACGACGCCGCCCGCGGCCGCGTCGGCATCGATGAAGGCGCGGTCATTGAGCAGGAGCTGGTCGCCTGCGGCGAGCATCGCCGCCAGCGCGTCGTCCAGCATCGCGCGACCCGCGATGGCAACGCCGCCGCGCACGAGCTCCGCGGGGCCGAGCGTGTTCACGATCTCCGCGCCCGTGACGCCGTCTGCGGACAGCGCCGCATCCACCGCCGCCACATCGGTGTGGCGCGAGAGCACCTCGATGAACGGCGATTCCACGCGATGCGCGCGGTTGAAGGCTGCGGGCACGGCAACGTGCGCGCCGGCGCGAGCGCCGGCATTGCCCGCGGGTACGGATGCCACGAGCTCGGCGGCGCCATGGCGCAGCACGATCGCGTTGAAATCGAGCGTCGCGGACGGCAGGAACTGCACGCCCGACGGATGCGCCGCGGGATCAGCCGGCGAAGCAGCGATCTCGACTGCATGCAGGATTCCGCCCGCGATGGAGAGGTCACCGATGGCCACACCCTCGGTCGCGCCGCGGATCAGGACCGCTGGTCCCACGGACACCCCCGCGATCGCCACGCGCGCCACCGTCGCGTCGGTCGCGCCCTCGAGCACGATCGCGCTCGCGCCGAGCCCGTCGAAGCCGCAGTCCTCGACCACCAGTCCGCTGCAGCCGGTGCCGGCGCGCAGACCTCCGATCGCGCTGTCCTGTGGCCGTGATGTCGCATGCAGCCGCACGCCCGACAGGCGCGCGCCGCTCCCCGAGGCCACGGCAACGGCATCGGCGGCGAGCGCGGATCCGTCGAGGACCGTCTCCGTCGCACCCGCGCCCGCGAGCACGATGCCCGCCAGCGCCAGCGGCGATTCCAGCGTGTACTGCCCGGCGGCGACCTCGACGCGGTCGCCTGCCGATGCCGCCGCCACCGCCGAGTCGACGAAGCGGTCGTGCCAGACGGTGGTGGATTGCGCGCCGCGGATCACCCGCACGAGCGTGCCCGAGATCGATGCCACCGCCGCGGGATGGGCGTTGACGGCGGCGATCTGCGCGCGGTCCATGCCATCGAGCGCAACGCTCGCGAATCCCGAGCCCGAGCGCGAAAGCAGGAGGCCGATGGTGGCGGCGGAGTCCTCGTGGTTGAGCGTGAGCTGCGTGATGCCCGTGCCGGCGCCGATCGACGCGGCGACGGCCGCGCGCTGCGCCGGCGACATGCCCGATGCGTCGACGCGCAGGCTCGAACCAGCGACGATGCGTGCGAGCAGGGCGTCCAGTCCTGCCGCCGTCTGGAACGACTGCGCCGTGATCGCGAGATGTCCGAAGATGCGGGGGTTTCCGCTCATCGCCAGCGCGTCGTCGAGCGTGGCCACGGAGCTCCCGTGGCCGACCACGATCACGCTGGCATCGCTGAAATCGAGCCATTCCACCGCGCGCACCGCATCGGTGCCCTCGCCCGCGGATGCGACCGCGAGCGGTGCGCCAGGCGGGGCGCCAGTCGAGGCGTCGGATTGGGTGAGCGTCGCAGCGGCGAGGGTGCCGCTCCAGGCGGCGCGGTCCGTGCCCGCGGCACCGTCGATCGCATCGTCACCGGCTCCACCCTCGAGCAGGTCGCCCCGCGCACCGCCTGTGAGTGCGTCGTCGCCCTCCGCGGCGATGATCCGCAGCGGCGCCGAGATGGTGGCGGGAGCGATCGCGTCCTCGCCTTCCGTGCCGAGGATCTCCACCGTGCCGTCGCCGGCCACCGTGATCGACTGCTGTTCCGCGCGGATCGCCAGCGTGCGTCCCGCGGCGATCGATCCGTTGAACGCCAGCCCCGCCGTGGCGATGCCGCGGAAGTCGGTGTCCGATGTCCGTGCACTCGTCGCCGCCGAGATGGCCACGGTGCCGGCGCCCTGCACGCTGCGCCCGTGCGCCTGCTCGGCGGTGAGCGTCAGCACCGCGTTGGCGAGTACCTCGCCTTCGATCACCAGCGCTGTGGCGATCCCCGTGAGGTCGCAGGCTGCGCCGACCGCTCCCACAATGCGCACCGTGCCGGCTCCCGCGATCCGCTTGCCGCTCGCCTGTGCAGCGGTGAGCCGCAGTTCCGCGCCCGCGGCGACCGTCAGCCCGTCGGTTCCGTCGGCATTGAAATCAAGCGCCGGAGCCAGCGCCGTGAAGTCGGTCGAGGCGGCGACATCGCCCTCGATCTCGATGGTCCCGTCACCCGCCACCGAGGTGCCGTGCACCTGGTTGGCACGGACCCGCAGCGAACCATCGCCCGTCACCGCAAGGAACGGCACGCTGGCGGGAAAGGTCACGGTCGTGAGGACGGAGGTCAGGTTGGCCGACTGCGTGACCGCATCGGGTCGGACGGCGATGGTGCCCGCGCCGCGCACCTCCACGCCCGAGATCTCCTCGGCGCGGAAGCTGAGCACGGAACTCGCGGGAAGATTGGTGATGCGGTCCACCTTGGCGATGTTTGCGCACACCGCGGTCATGGCCGCTGCGTTCAGGTTGGCCGCGTCGGCGGTGACGGTGGCGTCGACGCAGGTACGCGACAGGAGCGACGAGATGCGGCCGGCGAGCACCGTCGACGAGGCGCCCGAAGCCAAGCCGGGCGTGATGAAGTAGGTGCCGAACACGCCGTTTGGCGCCACCAGCGGTCCGTTGGCGCCCAGAAGCCCGAGCGACGCGGCGCTCATGTCGGTGGCCAGCGCCGTGAGAGGTGCACCGCCCGAGGCCGCAACGGAGAGCGCCGTGAAGATGTCGTTGGTCGAGCTGGTGGCGGTGACGTGGTTGGCGCCAGGCAGGCAGCCCGCGTCCTGGCGCGCCACAGCGAGGCAGGTCGACGAGGCCACCGGCACAGCAAGCGCTGCGGTCAGCGAGGTCGCCCAGAGGGCACGGGACTTCTTGTCCATCATGATTCCGCCCAACGCATCGGACCGTGTGTCGGAGGGCACCGCGGGGGACGTTTCATCCGCGGGGCGTCTCAGACGGAACCAAGGTCGCGCCGAAAGCGGGGGAGGCAAGCGGCAAAGTCATAAATACATGTTGTTTCGGATCTTGCGGAAGCGCTTCGTGGGCTGGCTGCCTGCCGCGATCCGTCGGGGCTTCCGCGCCGAGTCACATCACCGGTGCCTCGACGTCCGAGAACCAAGTTCACCGAAGACTCCGACCCTGCGGCCTACGCAGCCTCCCGTCTGCACTCGACTTGTGCGACATTCCTTGCACCCCCTTGATCGCGGGGCACAGTAGGTGGCGTGCGGTGGTGGCCCGTCACACACTGAGGAACAAGAAAGATGAAGACCCGTATCTCCATGATCGGAGCCGCTGCGCTCGCAGCGATGCTCGGCGCGCCGTCGCTTGCAGCATCGTCGCTTGCCGCCCCCGCGGATCCCCCCGTCGCCGCCACCCCAGCGGTCGAGTACATCCCGCGCGTCTCGCTGCGGGACCTCCCGCTCTTCGACCGCGTGCTCTCGCTCGACGAGGCCCAGCGCTCGATCCTCGAGGCGCTCATCATGGACGTCGAGGCGGCCGGAGCCACGCGCGACGCGCTCATGGAGTTCCGCGAAAACATCGGCGCCGTGCTCACCGAATCACAGGCCGCGCGGCTCGAGGAGGCGTGGCGCACCATCTTCCGCGAGCGCATGGAGGCCGCCGGCAGCGTGGCTGGCGAGAGCATCGATGTGGGTGCGCTTGCACTGGCGCAGATGCGCGGTGAGTCGACCGAGCCGATCGAGCGCGCCTTCCGCGCCTACCGCGCCGAACTTGGTCCGCTGCTCGATGCCCGCGAGGCCGCAGCCGCCAGCCTCGAGGTCGATGGACCGGCGCGTGAACTCCACCAGATCCGCCTCGGTATCCGTCGCCTGAACGACAGCGCCATCGCCGACTTCGCCAAGGTGCTCCCCGCGCAGGTGGCGGAGGCCTTCCGTCGCGAGGCGCTCGCCAAGTCGTATCCGACCGCCTACGGGCCGTCGTATCCGCTCGAAACGCTTCGAAAGCTGGCCGACGAGTTCCCCGAGGGTTCGCTGCGCACGCTTGTGGCAGACGGCGATGCCCGGCTCGACGGTCTGCGCGAGCGCGCCGTGTCGGCCATCCGGCTGCGCGACGATGCGCGTGTGGGCGACGAGGACGCGCAGTCCCGAGCCGATCGCGCGATCAAGGACTCCGAGAAGGAGTACGAGTCGTTCGACGCGTGGGTGTGCGCCTCGGTGCAGAAGGTGCTCACCGACGAGCAGCTCAACGCCTCCGAGACGGGGCGCGATCTGCTCGCCTTCGTGCGCGGCCTCGAGGGAGGCGCGCTCATGGCGTGGGACGACAAGGACGCGGTCATCGCGCGCTTTGACGGCGACGGCAACGGTCAGATCGACGACAGCGAGGGCTCGCGCGCCATCAACGCGTTCGCCCGATCGGTCGGGCGCAACCAGCGCCGCCGGCTGTGATTTGAGACCGGCTTGGAGTCGAGACACGGCCGAACCCGCGGAGGTCGGGCGCTCCGCTGACCACCGTCGGCTCGCTGCGGCCCGTGCTCAGCGGCCGAAGAGCCGACCGAGCACGCCCTGGCCCGACTTCTCGTGCTTGATGAGCATGTCGAGCTCGCCGGCGTCGAAGTAGATGC
>CAIOCH010000533.1 GCA_903856525.1 uncultured bacterium
CCTCTGCCTCGTTGTTGACGCCGTCGCAGTCGTTGTCCGTGCCCAAGTTGGCGCATAGCTCGGCGGCTCCCGGATAGACGGTGTTGTCACCGTCATTGCAGTCGCCCTCGTTCGTCGCCTCGTAGCCGGCTGGAGCTGAGCAGAAGAGCGCGGTCGTCGAGCCGGTGAAGGTGTCCAAATCGCCGTCGGCGTAGAACGTCGAGCGGTCGGTCGCCTCGGCCTCGTTGTTGACGCCGTCGCAGTCGTTGTCCGTGCCCAGGTTGGCGCAGACCTCAGGTGCTGTTGGATACACCGATCCATCGGTGTCATCGCAGTCAGCATTGTTCGTGATCTGCCCGCACGGCTCGCAGACGGTGGAGCCGAAGCCGTCATCATCAGCGTCGATGAAGTGCTTCTGCGTATCGAGGCAATCGAGGTTGTTGGTTACGCTCCCGTCGATTGGCGTGCAGCTCTTCGTGGCCGGGCCGAATCCGAAGCCGTCGCGATCCGCGTCGACGTAGTACGCCACGCTGTCGATCGCCTCTGAGTCGTCATCCGCGATGCTGTCGCAGTCGTTGTCGATCCCATCGTTGGCGCAGGTCTCGGCTGCTCCCGGATAGATGACGGACGACGCATCGTTGCAATCCGTGTTCGTCACGACACCGCAGGCGGTCATGGCCCCGGCGCCGAATCCATCGCCGTCGCCGTCGCCGTACGTGATCTGGTTGTCGTTGCAGTCCGAGTTGTTGGTCACCCATCCCTGCATGGCCACGCAGCTCTTGACCGGGGTGCCGGCGCCGAACCCGTCGGAGTCCACGTCGCGGTAGTAGGCGACGCTGTCCACCGCCTCATCCGCACTCATGTCTCCGTCGCAGTCATTGTCCGTCGGCAGGTTCGCGCAATTCTCAAGCGCGCCAGGGTAGACGGTGGAATCCGCGTCGTTGCAGTCCGTGTTGGTCGCGACGCCGCACGCGGTGTTCGGCCCGGCGCCAAAGGTGTCGCCATCGCTGTCCGCGTAGGTGACGAGGTTGTCGTTGCAGTCGAGGTTGTTCGCCACACGGCCGACGATCGGCGTGCACGATCCGACGCCTACTCCCGCGCCGAATCCGTCAACGTCGAGATCGCGGTAGTACGGGATGGCGTCGACCGCCTCCAGGTCGCTGTTCGCCTCGCCGTCGCAGTCGTTGTCGGTGCCATCGTTGGCGCAGGTCTCGGGTGCGCCGGGGTAGATGCTCGCGTTGCCGTCATTGCAGTCGAGCGGCGACGACGGCACGGGGCGGTAGCCCGCCGGCTGGTCGCAGAAGCGCACGGCGGCGCCGAGCGTGAAGGTGTCGTTGTCGGAGTCCGCGTAGAAGTTCGACTTGCCCGCGTCGGCCGCCGAGCTGTCGTTGTTGTCGGCGTTGCCGTCGCAGTCCTCGTCGGTGTTGGCGGCGTCGCAGATCTCCTGCGCCGCGGGGTTGATGGCCGCGTTGGCGTCGTTGCAGTCGCCCGCGACCGGCGCGAAGAAGGCCGGCTCATCGCAGAAGCGCTGGGCGGAGCCCGTGCCGTAGTTGTCGTTGTCAGCGTCGGTGTAGAAGTTGGTCTTGCCCGAGTCGGCCGCCGACGAATCGTCGTTGTCGGCGTTCCCGTCGCAATCCTCGTCGGTGTTCGCGGCGTCGCAGATTTCCTGCGCCGCGGGGTTGATGGCCGCGCTGGCGTCGTTGCAGTCGCCCGCGACCGGCGCGAAGAGCGCCGGCTCGTCGCAGAAGCGCTGGGCGGAGCCCGTGCCGTAGTTGTCGTTGTCGGCGTCGGTGTAGAAGTTGGTCTTGCCCGCATCGGCCGCCGATGGATCGTCGTTGTCGGCGTTGCCGTCGCAGTCCTCGTCGGTGTTCGCGGCGTCGCAGATCTCCTGCGCCGCAGGATTGACGGCCGCGCTGGCGTCGTTGCAGTCGCCCGCGATCGCGGCGAAGAACGCCGGCTCGTCGCAGAAGCGCTGGGCGGAGCCCGTGCCATAGTTGTCGTCGTCCGCGTCGGTGTAGAAGTCGCTCTTCCCGGCATCCGCCGCCGACGCATCCGCGTTGTCCGCCGCGCCGTCGCAGTCCTCGTCGGTGTTCGCAGCGTCGCAGATCTCCTGCGCGTTCGGGTTGATCGCCGCGGCCGCGTCGTTGCAGTCCGCGCTGTTCACCGAGTAGCCCGACGCCGGCAGGTCGCAGAAGCGCACCGCGGCGCCCGCGCCGTAGGTGTCGGCGTCGCCGTCCGCGTAGAAGTCGCTCTTGGTCGACGCGAGCGCCGAGCTGTCGGCGTTGTCCGCGGCGTCGTCGCAGTCCTCGTCCACGTTGCCCGCGTCGCACACTTCCTGCGCATCGGGGCGGATCTCGTCGTCGGCGTCGTTGCAATCGAGGTCGTTGGTCGACGTCCCCGGAATGCGATCGCACGCCGAGGTCCCGTTCGAGCCGCGCAGACCGAAGCCGTCGGCATCGCCGTCCACGTAGTAGGTGTTGAACACGAGGCCGTTGTCGACGCCGCCCACGCAGTCGTCGTCCACGCCGTTGCAGACCTCGGTGAGCCCGGGGTTGCGGTTCGCGTTCGCATCGTCGCAGTCGCCGCCGACGAGCGCGAAGCCGCCCGGCCGAGTCGCGGTGCAGAACTGCTGCGAGGGCGCCACGCCGTAGCCGTCGCCGTCGCCGTCGGGGAAGTAGTTGTACGCGGTGCCCGTGGCCGTGAAGGTCGCCGTCACGGTCGACTCGTTGTCGGACGAGTCGACCACGCGGATGGTGACCGGAATCGCACCGAGCCCGACGGGCGTGCCCGCCGCGGGGGTCTGCGTGATCGTGAGCAGCACCTCAGGGGTGCAGTTGTCGAACGCGCCGACATCGACGGTGAAGTCGGGCACCAGCGCCACGCAGTTGGAGTTGACGGCGCCGCTCAGGGCGGCGGTGTAGCTGTCGATCAACGGAGGCGTGGAATCGGCCCCCTCGGCCACGACCACCGCCAGCGTCACCGTGCCGCCCGCACCCATCGCGGTGGCGGTGTAGGTGCCCGCCGCGAGGCCCGTGATGTCGATCTTGTTGGTGAAGAACCCGTTGGGCCCGCTCCACGAGAAGATCGATGCATCGGTGACGGTCACATCGATGAAGCCGTTCGGAGCACCGCAGGTGGTCGATGAGGAGTTCACCACCGTGATCGACGGTGCCACGATTCCGCTCGGACGCAGCGCCGCGAATCCGTGCGCCTGGCCAGCGGCGATGTCGAACGCGCCCGCCGTCGGGCTCGGCACATTCGTCTGACCGCTGTTGTTGCGGCCCCACGCCACCAGTGAGCCGTCGCTCTTGAGGGCCAGGCTGTACTGCGCACCGGCGCACACATCGGCCACATCGGAGAGTCCAGCGGGCACGTTGGTCTGGCCGTAGAAGTTGAATCCCCACGCGCGCACCGTGCCATCGGGCAGGAGCGCCAGCGTGTGGGCCTCGCCCGCCGAGACGTCGCGCACCGTGGTCACGTCGGCAGGAACCGCGGATTGTCCGTAGCTGTTCGAACCCCACGCCGCGAGCGTGCTGTCGGAGCGCATGGCGAGCGAGTGCTCGGCGCCGAGCTCGAGCTTGACCACGCGGGCCAGCCCCGAGATGGGCGTGCACTGCCCGAACTGGTTGGCACCCCAGAGGCGGACGGTGCCGTCGGTGAGGACAACGCCGGAGAACTGCGTGCCCGCAGCGGCGTGCATCGCGGTGCTGATCCCCGCGGGGACATCCACCTGACCGTTGAAGTTGTCGCCCCACGCCGCGACGGTGCCGTTCGCGAGCACCGCCACCGTGTGCCAGTCGCCGCCGGCCACGCTACGGACCGGTCCGAGACCCGCAGGCACATCGCACTGGTTGAGCGCGTTCCAGCCCCAGCACACCACCGAGCCGTTGGGAAGCAGGGCGATCGTGTGGTCGAGGCCTGCGTCGATGTGGGACACGAGCGAGACGCCAGCGGGGACGTTCTGCTGCCCACGCGCGTTGGATCCCCAACCCACCAGGCTCTGCGCCTCCGCGACACCCGCGGCCGACGCCACAAGCGCGGCCATCAGCGTCATGCCGGTGGTCGTACCCGCGGACATCTCGCGGAGGATCTGGATCTGTGCCTGGTGGCTGCTCTTCATCGGAAGGTCCTCTCGAATGCTGTCTGGTCGCGGCACGGCTTCTCTCGCCCTCGCGGGCGTCCGTACCGTGCGTCCCGGGGCGGGGACTCACTCTCGCTTCACCTGTGCCACATACCACCCATGGCCACCTCACCTTTGCTTTCCTGGCCTCACGCGCCTCACCAGCGCGCCGGCGTCATCCTCTCCGAGGCACCTGCGGACGCTCCGCCGTGCCCGAGATATTGCTGGACATCCTGCTGGTCGAGCCAGCCGTCGCGGTTCAGGTCGCCCGAGGCGAGTTCCCCGAGTCCCATGCGACGGAGCTCCTTGATGCTCATGCGAGACCGTGGCGCGCCGGCGGTGAAGTCGCCGCAGGAGAGCCCAGTCTGGAAGTAGTTGATGGCGATGAACGAGAAGTCGGCGCTGTTCACCCAGCCGTCGGCGTTGAAGTTCGCCTGACCGTCGGTGGCCGCGGCCTGTCCCTCGCGCAGCAGGAACGCGCCGAAGTCCACGATGTCCACCAGATCGTCGTTGTTCAGGTCGCCCTGCACGAGCGTGAACTCGGCGCGGTAGCGCGTGCCCACCACGCCGATGGTGCTGTCGATTGCGGAGACGGAGAACCCGAGGTCCTTGGCGCATAGGCACGCGTAGCTCGCCGCCACGGGCACGGGAACGGACATGGCGAGACCCTCGAACCTGTTGCTCGCGAGGTCGGGGTACATGGTCACCGTCTGCGTGGGGAAGGTCGAGCGCACCTTGAAGCGGATGCTGCGGTCGACGATGTTGCTGTCGCGCGTGGCGCCTGGGATGAGGATCACGGCGTCCATCAGCTGGTGGTTCTCCACCGTGATGGTCTGCGTCTCGACGGCGGTGTTGCCCGCTTCGTCGCTGGCGGTCCACTCCACGGTGCTGGCCCCGATCGGGAACTCCGCCGGCCACGCCGACGAGGTCGCGCCACCCGCAAGGGTGACCACGCGCACGACCGACACCGTGGCGTCGCAGTTGTCGGTCGCCACCACGGTCGGCTCCGCCACCACGGCGCCCACCGTCGACCCTGCATCGGTCGGCACGGTGACGGTGGTGGGCACGACGCTCAGGCTCGGGGCCTCGTCGTCGATGTTGAGGTCGGGCAGGTCCGCGAGGTTGGGGACCACGGTGGTGCCGTTGTTCACCGCGATCTCGGTGGAGATCCCGCCGACCGCGTCGAACCACACGAGCCCGTCGCCGCCGCAGCTGTCCACGCCGTCCTTCACGCGCATGCGCAGCACCGCGAGATCGGCGGTGGTCGACACGCCCGCGAAGGTCGGATCGAGCACGAAGAAGGTGATGGTGCCGGCGGCGGAATCAACCGTCGTGGACGAGGGATTGAGCGCGAACGAACCCTTGGGCGCGTTCTGGACCGCGTTGGGAAGGATGGCCTCGAGCAGCGCGGCGTCGAAGCGGAGCGCCACTTGGGCGCCCAGCGCCACGGTGGGGGTCTCGCCCGCGGGCGTCTCGATGCCCAGGCGCACCGTCACGTCGACCTCGGTGCCCGGCGGCGTGATCGCCGCGCTCGGGATGAGCGACACCGTCACCTTGCTCGCGGCATCGGCGGCGCCGCAGAGGCACGCAGCAACCGCGAGGGCAAGCCCCGCGGAAGTGCTGGTGAGGTTCTGGAAGGGAAGGCTCATGGTGTTCTCCTCTCGATTGGCGGCGCTCGGGAAGAGCCGCCGTTCGAATCCGCTTTCTGTCGTGGTCTCTCGGGTTGATCGCGTCGGTGGGTGTCTCGTGTGGTCGCCCGGTCTGGTCACTCGAGCGGCTCCTCGGGCGGTGTGGGAGCAGGCCCCGCGGCCCGCACGTACTGCTCGATGTCGCGCAGGTCGACCCAGCCGTCGCCGTTGAGGTCGGCCGCCGCGAGGTGGCCGAGACCCTGGCGGCGGAGGTCCTTCACGCTCACGCGCGACACGGGTCCGCCGGCGAGCGCGCCGCCGCCACCGCACGACTCGCCCTCGCGGAAGAACGCCCACGACAGGAAGCCGAAGTCGCCGTTGTCGACATCGGTGTCCGCATCGAAGTTCGAGCGCGCGTTGGTCGCCTTGCCCGCGCCGCGGTCGGTGACGAACAGGCTGAAGTCGTAGATGTCGACGCGGTCGTCGTTGTTGGAGTCGCCCTGGATGAGCTGGTACGACGCCGTGTACTCGCGATCGACGATCGTGGGCACCGCGCTGTCGCTCAGCGCATGGGTCAGGTTCTTGGCCAGCGTGCAGCCATAGCCCGTGGCGACGGGCACGCGAAGATCGACGATCGTCCCCGTGCGGCCGTTGAAGGCCACCTGGGTCGGGCCATACTCCACCCCGTCGATGCTCACGCGGATGGAACGCTGGGTCGTGCCCGTGAACCCTCCGTTGAGCGTGAGCACCGCATTGAAGTGCTGGTAGTTGCCGACGGTGATCGAGAGCGTCTGGCTCGAGGTGTTGCCCGCCGAATCGACGGAGCTCCAGGTGATGGTCGAGACGCCGATCGGGAAGCGGTTGTCCGCGGGCCAGGCCGTGAGCGGCGTCATGCCGGCGCGCTGGACGAGCAGCGTCACTGGACGGGCCCCCTCGCAGTTGTCGCTCGCGGTGACGGTCGGTTCGAGGAAGGTGCCGCTTGTCAGCGAACCTGCATCGACGGGAATCTCCGCATCCGCGGGCACGCCGGCGATCACGGGACCATCGAAGTCGAGGTCGATGTCGACCATGTCGATGAGCCGCGGCAACCGGGCGCCCGAGTCGGAGCCGGCCTGCACGCTGAAGCGCGTGATTGCCGCGCCCATGCTCGGCAGGACCCGTACGAGCTCGGCCACGTCGCAGTCCGACACGCCCGGGAGCACATCGAAGGTCATCTCGATGAGCGGGGCGTCGGCGGTCATGCCGTCGGCGCCCGTGTCGATGCCTGCCGCGTAGCGGAGCAGTCCCGCGTCGTTGTCGATCGACTCGAAGATCTGCCGCTGGAATGGACCGCCAGCGAAGTCGCTGCGCACCGAGTCGCGCACCATGGCATCGGCCTCGAGCGAGAGCCGCGTCGGGTCGTAGGCGACCACCACCTGGATGCCGGTGGCGCGATCGGGCGAGCCGAGCGTGGGCCAGGTCGATTGCACGACCACCTTGAGCGTGTTGCCCTCGCGCACCGAGGTCGCCTCGGGCTCGAGGGTCACGATGAAGTCGGCGCAATCGGCCACGCCGTTGGCATCGCTGTCGATGTCGGAGGTGCCGCATCCGCAGATGCCGGGCACTGTCTTGTCGGCGTCGAGCGGGCAGCCGTCGTTGCAGTCCAGCGTTCCGTCGCCATCGCTGTCGACATCCGCCACGCCGCAGCCGCAGGTGCCGGGGTCGGTCTTGGCGGCATCGGTCGGGCAGCCGTCGTTGCAGTCGGCGGTGCCGTCGCCATCCGTGTCGGTGTCGGC
>CAIOCH010000534.1 GCA_903856525.1 uncultured bacterium
ATCGGAAACAGCGTTCCAGATCCCTGCTACCCGGGGAACTCACAAGTCGTCAGGCCGCAACCCCGTCTGCTTGGCGATCCGGGCGAGCATGCGCGGCCCTATCTCCTCGCCGTCGTGGAACGCAAAGACGAAGTCCTGCCACTGATCCCGGGAGAGCGTTCGGTGCGATCAGCTCGTGCGCTTCACGTGCCAGCCGATCCGGAGCAACGCCGCAAGCACCTGCCGCGCCCGTGTGCTCGGCCACTCGTTCATGCCGCTCGGAACGTGATGGTGAGCGTTTCCGAGCCGGCTTCCTCTTGCTCAAGGCGCTCGGCCACGACGCGAAGAGCGAGGGCCTGCGCATGGGCACGGGCCTGCTCCGGCGTGGCGCCATACGCCATGGTGCCGGGAAGCGACGGGATCTCGGCGATCCAGCGGCCGTCGGCCTCGCGCTCGAATTCGATGGTGAATTCCATTTGGTGGACCTCGGGAAGCGGCGGGAGCACTATCTGACCTCGACTCACTATATCAAGCAAGACACCGAGAGCACTGCTTTCGGCGAAAGTGCGCCTCTTTGCATGTAGCGGGGTCGGCCGCGAGGATTTCGACATCGCCGCTGCGCCGCCGGATGTCGTCGAGCCTTCGGATGCCGCGGGCAAGGAGGTCGCCGATCGCTCGCATGCGGGCGGCGTGGGGGATGGGGTCTTCGTCTAGGTGGGACATGCCGAGGGTCGGAGGCGCACGCCTCCATCCCTCTATTGGTGCGCTGCACAGTTTCCTGAGACACCCGTCTGGGACTCGAGGGCACAATGCACGACACCATGAAGAAGCCACGACACAAGACGCCTTCGGCGGCGAAGCGAGCGCGGAGCGCGAGCAGAGCCGACGAAGGCGACCGCCAGGACAAGGGACGATGGTCCAGCCGCCGCAAGACCGAGGTCGTCCTGCGGCTCTTCCGCGGAGAGACGCTCGATGCCCTCAGCCGCGAGCTCGGCGTCACGCCCGGCAAGCTCGCCGAGTGGCGTGACGAGGCGCTCGCCGGCATGCAGGCCGGGCTCCAGTCGCGCGAGCCCGACCACCGCGACGGCTTCATCCACGACCTCAAGGCCAAGGTCGGCGACCAGGCCATGCAGATCGAGCTCCTCGAGAAGAAGATCGAGATCCTGGAGGACGGACTCCGCCCTCCGCCGCGGAGGCCGTCGCTTTGAGCCAGGCGATGTCACCCTCCGCGAAGAAGCCCTACGGCATCCTGCGCGTCTGCCGTGCGTGGCGGCTCGCCCGCGCCACCGTCCAGCGCCACAAGGCGCAGGCGGATGATGCGCCGAGGATCCCCGCGAAACGCGGCCCGAAGACCTTCCTCTCCGACGAGAAGATCCTCGCCGAGATCCGCGCCGTCCTCGCATCCACGCTCTTCGTCGGCGAAGGCCACCGCAAGGTCTGGGCGCGGCTCCGGCAGGAGCGCGGCGTCCGCACCTCGATGCGTCGCGTCCTCCGCATCATGCGCGAGCACGGCATCCTTGCCTGCGACCGTCCGACCGGCGTGCGCGGGCCAGACACCCACGACCGCACGATCACGACAGAGACACCCGACGAGATGTGGGCCATCGACGCGACCGGATGCCTCACCGACGAGGGAAACGCCGCCGTCTTCGTGGTCATCGACCACTGCACGGGCGAATGCATCGGGGTGCGCGCCGCGCGACGCGGCACGCGATTCGAGGCCATCGAGTGCCTGCGCGAGGCGATTCACTTCACGAAGGGGCGGTACGAGGACAAGATCGCGGAGGGCACGAAGCTCCGCCACGACCATGGCAGCCAGTTCATCTCGCACGCCTTCCAGGACGAGCTCAAGACACTCGGCATCGAGTCGAGCCCGTCCTTCGTGCGCCAGCCCGAAGGCAACGGATGCGTCGAGCGATTCATCCGGACCCTGAAGGAGCAGCTGCTCTGGCTGCACCGATTCCGCACCGTCGAGGAGCTCAACCAGGCGCTCCGCGACTTCGCCCGCCGTTTCAACAACCACTGGATCATCGGGCGGATCGGCTACCGAACGCCCGCAGCGCACCGACGCATCCTCCTCGGGGAGGCCGCGTGAATACCGTGACAGGGGTGCGCTGAACAGGTCCACCCCTTATGAGAGACTTTCGCGGCCCAAGGGGCCGAGAGGAGTCTCCGATGAAGCGTTCGAACAGGAAGCGTCACCGTCCCGAGGA
>CAIOCH010000535.1 GCA_903856525.1 uncultured bacterium
CTCGCCCGGCTCGAAGTAGTGGGCGTGGGCGGCATCGAAAGTGAACGCGGTCTTGTCGCCCTCGCGGGCGTCGCGCGCCGTGTCGGCCTCGAGTCGGGCCACGATGCGGCCCCAGGCGCTGTCGAGCGCGATGTCGGTGCGGTCGCCGAGGCGTTCGACGGCGGCGATGGTCGCCGGCACCGACCCTGCGGAGCCCGGCGCGGTCAGCCGTACGCGATCGGGGCGGAAACCGAGCGCGCACGCCTGTGAGGGCATCCGCGCGGCGATCGGAGCGCTCGTGCCGTGCGCGGTGAATGCGCCGTTCTCCGCACGGCCGTCGATGATGTTCATGGGTGGCGTGCCGATGAAGCCGGCGACGAAGCGGTTGGCGGGGCGCTCGTAGCACTCCTGCGCCGACGCATTCTGCTGGACCTTGCCCTTGTGCATCACGACGAGGCGGTCGGCGAGGGTCATCGCCTCCTCCTGGTCGTGCGTCACGTACACGATCGTCGCCTTGAGGCGGCGGTGCAGCATGCGCAGCTCTGTGCGGGTCTCGATGCGCAGGCGCGCGTCGAGGTTCGAGAGCGGCTCGTCGAAGAGGAAGACCTTGGGATCGCGCGCGATCGCGCGGCCGACCGCGACGCGCTGGCGCTGGCCGCCGGAAAGCTCGCGCGGGTAGCGGTGAAGCAGGGCGTCGAGCCCGAGTGTCTTCGAGACCTCCGCGACGCGCGCGCGGATCGCCGCGGATTCCTCGCCGCGCGCGCCTCCCGCGCCCGTGAGCGTCGCGACCAGCGCGCTGCGGTGCGCGCGCCGCGTCTCGAGGCCGAAGGCGATGTTCTCGCCAACGGTGAGGTGCGGGTAGAGCGCGTAGTTCTGGAAGACGAACGCGATGTCGCGATCCTTCGCGGGCACGTCGTTCACGCGCGCGCCATCGATGGCGAGGTCGCCTTCGCTGATCTCCTCGAGGCCCGCGATCATGCGCAGCGTGGTGCTCTTGCCGCAGCCCGAGGGGCCGACGAGCACGCAGAACTCGCCGTCCTTGATCGCGAGATCGACGGCGTCAACCGCGCGGAACGAGCGGCCGTGCTCGCCTTCGTAGACCTTGCCGACCTTGGTGAGCGTCACATTCGCCATCGCGGGTACCTCAGCCCTTCACCGCGCCGCGCGCGAGACCCTCGACGAAGGTCTTCTGCGCCGCGATGAAGAGGACGATGCAGGGGATCATGGTGAGCACCGAGAGCGCCATCAGGAGATGGACGTCCTCGAGCCCGCCGTACTGGTTCTTGAATCCGTTGAGGGCGACCGCCAGCGTCGCGCTCTCGTCGGAATGCAGGTAGATGAGCGGCCCGAGGAAGTCGTTCCAGGTGCCGATGAAGGTGAAGACCGCGCAGATCGCGGTGACGGGGCGGCAGAGCGGCAGGATGATCCGCCACCAGATCGCGACATGCCCGAGCCCGTCGACGCGCGCGGCCTCGACGAGCGACTCGGGGATCTGCGCGATGAACTGCCGGTACATGAAGATGAAGAACGCGTTGCCGAAAAACGCGGGCACCACGAGCGGCATGATGGTGTCGATCCAGCCGAACTGCCGGAACAGCAGGAAGAGCGGGATCATCGTGACCTGCCCGGGCAGCATCATGGTGCCGAGCATGACGAGGAAGAGCGGGTTTCGCCCGCGGAAACGCAGGCGTGCGAAGGCGTAGCCGACGGCGCTCGACGAGAGGACGGTGCCGAGCACGACGAGCACCGTGACCACGATCGAGTTGGCGAGCGCGTCGACGAAGCCCATCCACGGCACGCTGCCGGTCTCGCGCACGGCGTTCGCGTAGTTCGCAAACTGCGGGCTCGGCGGGAAGAGCGAGATGCCCGCGCTGCCCGTGATCGCGGCCTCGGCGCGCTGCGGCGTCTCGAGGCTCACGACCGCCATCCACCACAGGGGGAAGATGAACGCCGCCGTGCCCATGATGAGCACGAACCAGAGGATGGCGTTGGCGAGCGGCGAGCGCTTCATTGCGGGCACTTCACTTCTTGAGACTCTCGTAGTAGACGACCCGCGCGCTGGTGCGCAGGATGACGCCTGTCAGGACGAGCACGATCACGAGCAGGATCCACGCCATCGCGCTCGCGTAGCCCATGTCGTAGAGCTCGAACGCCTTGTTGAAGAGGTAGAGCACGTAGAAGCGCGTGAGGTCGCCGGGCTCGCCGCCCGTCATCACGAACGCCTGCGTGAACACCTGGAACGAGCCGATCACCGCCATGATCAGGTTGAAGAGGATCACGGGCGAGAGCATCGGCAGCGTCA
>CAIOCH010000536.1 GCA_903856525.1 uncultured bacterium
ACTGATAAATACTGGGGTGATGTAGAAAAATATAAATTTAGAGTTAGAAT
The DNA here is from genome assembly GCA_903856525.1 of uncultured bacterium. GTDB lineage: Bacteria > Planctomycetota > Phycisphaerae > Phycisphaerales > SM1A02 > QWPT01. The sequence goes on from CAIOCH010000536.1 coordinate 51, forward strand.
AGATTCGTTTGATAATCAACAGGAAGTTGGTGCAGGCGTTCTCACGGCGGCACAGTCGCAGGTCGCACTGGCTGGCATGTTCGATCTTGGAATTCACCTCGAGCCTGCGCCGGACTTGTCGGTCGCGATCCGCATCTCCGAGCTCGCAGCGGCGCATGGGCTGACTGCCTACGACGCGAGCTATCTCGAACTCGCCATCCGCACGAAATCGCCGCTCGCCACCTTCGATGCCGCCCTCATCCGCGCCGCGCAGACCGAGGGCGTTCCGATCCTTTCCCACGGCGTGAATTGACACATCCCGCTTGTCGGTCGGCCTGCGCGCTGCGACCATGCGCCGATGCTCCGCGCCGCCTGCCTGTTGGCCATGTTGCTCGCATCCTGCGCCTCCCAGCGGGTGGTGGATCGGTTCGCCGAGATCACGCCCGGCATGGGTAGGGACGAGGTCATCGCCATCCTCGGCGAGCCCAGTTCGCGCTGGACACTCAGCCACACGTTCGACGGAGTCGACGGCGAGCGGCTCCAGTGGGGAGACGGACTCTCCAGCCTGGCGTCGAGCGCGGTCTACCGAGGCAAGCCCGACCGCGCCTACTGCGTCGACTTCGACATGTCCGGCAAGGTGGTCGACACCGCTGCACCGACATGGGTGGAGGAAGCCGCCATCGACGATCGGGATGGGCCGCGAACGGATCCATGAGCCCGCCGCGCGACCACTTTCCCCGCACGCCGCGCACGATCGTCTTCGAGTCGCTCGCCGAGGGGCGGGCGCATGAGCTGGCGGGCGACCTCATGTCGCTCTACGCCGAGCCGCTGCAGATCTACTTCTCCGCCACCAGCTTCCGCAGTCTCGGCGAGCCGAGGGACATCGTGGCGGGGTTCTTTGCCAGCCGGTTCTCGCAGCCCACCTGGCTTGCCGACTGGCGGGCCAGGCATGAACTCGACCAGATTCCGCTCCGCCGCTGGCTTCTCAACAGCCTGAACTTCTATCTGCATGAGGAATCGCGGCGCGTTGCCCGCGACCGACGCATCGAGACGCTGCCCACCGTCGGCGCGGAGATGGCGGAGGCGGCGGGTGCGGAGCGGACCTTCGAGCGCGAGTCCGCCCGTCTGATCGTGGCGCGGGCGCTCGAACGCACGCGTCTCGCGTGCGAGGCGGCGGGACAGGCAAGGCATCTCGAGATCTTCATGCGGCATTTCCTCGGGCAGGTTCCCTACGAGCGGCTCGCGCAGGAGCACGGGTTCACCACGACACAGTGCGCGGGCATGTCGCGCACCGTCGCGGCCAAGCTCCGTCGTGAGCTTGCATCCATGCTTCTCGCCGAAGGTGCCGATCCGCAGCGACTGGACGAGGACATCGGGCGACTCATCGAGGCTCTGGCCGCATGAGCGCCGGGGACGACGCTGGCGACCGGCTCGATCACGCGCAGTCACGGCGCCTGCTCGATGCCGCGCGGACGGCTCCTCCCGGTGTGGGCGAGTGGGTCGGTCCGTATGAGCTGATCGCCGAGATCGGCCGCGGCGGGCACTCCACGGTCTATCGCGCGCGGCAGCACGAACCCGTCCGCCGAGACCTCGCGGTCAAGATCCTCATCGACCCCGCCCCTTCCGCCAATGTCGCCGCGCGGTTCGCTCGCGAGCGGGCGCTTGTGGCCAGGCTGCGCCACCCCGGCATCGTGCCGCTCATCGATGCGGGTGAAGCCGGCCCGCCGGGTGCCGCCGTGCCATGGTTCGCCATGCCACTCGTTGATGGCGAGTCGGTCGACCGTTGGTGCGACCGTCACGGTGCCTCCCGCGCGGTGCGCCTGCGGGTGATCGAGCTCGCCGCCCGCGCCGTGGCGGCGGCCCATGCGCTCGGCATCGTGCATCGCGACCTCAAACCCGGCAACATCCTCGTTGCGGGCACCCGGGACGATCCGCAGGTGCATGTGATCGACTTCGGGGTGGCCAAGCTGCTCGATCCGGAGTTCGAGACCGGCGACGCGCTCTCCACCCGCGTGGGTGGCATCGTGGGTACCCCCGAGTACATGAGCCCGGAGCAGGCCAACCTCGATGCCGCGCGCGTCGGGCCCGCGAGCGATGTCTTCGCGCTGGGACTCGTGGCGTGCGTGCTGCTTGGTGGGCGGCTGCCCGACGGCAGTCTCGGTGCGCTCACGCCCCGTCCCATGGGCGAGCGGCTTCGGGCCGCGGCGCATCGCGAGGTTCCCCTCGTCTCCACGCTCGCGGCCGACCGCGAACTCCGTGGCGAGATCGACTGGATCGTGGCCAAGTGCTGCGCGCGCGACGCCGAGGCGCGCTACGCCAACGCAGGAGCGCTCGCGGACGACCTCATGCGGTTGCGCGAGGGCCAGCCGATCGTCGCCGCGCCCCGGGACTCGGGATACCAGGTGTCCTTCGCGCTGCGGAGGTACCGCGCCCAGATCATCGGCTCGGTGCTGGCGCTCGGTGCCGTGATCACCGCGCTCGCCATCGACTCCTCCCGCCAGCGCGATCGCGCCGAGTTCGAGGTCGAGCGCGCCAAGCGCCTCTCGGCGCTGCTCGAGACCGCCCGCGCGCAACTGGTACCGCTTACGGGCCGCACCCGAGGCGATGTGGTCGACGAGACCAAGGCGATCCCGTTGCTCGAGATGATGCGCGCCATCAACCTCGAGCTCCTGGGTGCCGACGCCAACGAAACCCAGCAGGCGACGCTGAATCTCGCGCGCGCCTACGACCGCGTCGATCGCATGGCCGAGGCGGAGCAACTCTACCGCGCCATGCTTGCCCACGCCCTGCGCAACGACCGCCGCCAGGGCGACTGGGCGTTCCTGCGATTCATGCTCGCGGGAAACCTGCACCGGCAGGAGCCACCCAAGGTCGACGAGGCGGCGGAGCTCCTGGATCTGGCCTACGCCTACTGGAGCGTGATGCCCGATCCGCCCTTCCAGCTCTGCAACGTGCTCATCGAACGCGCGAATGTCGCCGGCCTCCGCGGTCAGCACGCCGACCAGCTTCGCCTGCTCACCGAGGCGCTCGCGTGCGTGGACTCGAAGAGCGGCGGGGGCAGCCTCCGCCGCCGCGAGATCCGCTGCTTCCTGGGCGACTACCACCGCGCGCGCGGCGACCTCGCCGAGGCCCGTGCGTGGTACCTGCAGGCCGCCGAAGGCGCGCCCCCGTCGAGCCCCGACCCCTCGTTCCAGGCCTGGATCGACGCGTGGACCGGCGAACTCCTCTCGATCGACCGCGAGGAGGCCCGCGTCGCCGGGCGCCCGTTCCCGCCCGAGTCCGCGGCGAGATTCGACGAGCTGATCCGCGGTGTCGAGGCGCGCGATCCAGGGAACCGGCGGGCGCAGCGATGGAAGACCGCTTTCGGCGACTCGCGGTGATGACGACGCGGCTTCCGCGTACAACTCCTCCATGAACTACTTCGTCCGCACCGCATCCGGTGCTGAGCACGGTCCACTGTCCGCATCGCAGCTGCGCGAGGCTGCGCGCGCTGGCTCGCTGCGGCGGGGCGACCTGGTGCGACCGGAGGGTTCCGTGGACTGGTTCCGCGCCGACCGCGTGCGGGGGCTCGAGTTCGGCGCGTCGGCGCCGGAGGTTGTGCGGCCGTCGATCGCCGCGGCGGTCTCGCCATCCGAGTCCGCATTGGAAGTCCGTTCCTCCGAGCCGGAACCGACGACCCGCTCCGATCCGAGTCCCACCGCCGACGGCCTCATCCGCCATATCGAGCCCCTCGCGCTGCGTGGATTCAATGTCCGCAAGCTCGATGGCGAGGAGGTCGAGTCGGTGCAGACGCAGACCTTCATCGACGCCTTGCGCGTGTCGATGCCCGCCGCCCTCATCGGCCGCCGCGGAATCCTCGTGCTCACCAATCGCCGCGTGTTCGTGGCCAACGCGACGGTGTTCTCGCGCTCGCTGCAGTCTGCGTACCTCGATCGCATCGACCGCCTCGGCTACGGCAGCCGGACGGCGCTTCCGCGCTTCCTGCTCGGTGCCGTGCTCGCGCTCCTCGGTGGCGGCATCATCCTGAGCCAGTCGATGTCGGCGCTCTCCGCGCTCGGTGGCTTCTCCGCCATCGCGCACACGCAGGGTGTGATCCTCCTCCTGGTCGGCGCGCTGCTCATCCTGCTGGCGCGGTTCCGCGCCCTCGAGATCGGCGTGGCGTCGGGAACGCTGGTGTTCGCCAAGCGCTCCATCGAGCTCGACGCGCTCTCGCGCATCGACGAGATCCGCGCCGCGGCGATCACTTCGCGATCTGCTTGAAGATCGCCTCGGCCCACATCTCGTAGCCCTTTGGCGTGAGGTGCAGGAAGTCGGGCATGATCTCCTTGGGGATCGACCCGTCGGCGCCGAGGAACGCATCGCCGATGGCGTGGAGGCGCAGGCGCGAGGTGCGTCCGTTCTTCTCGACATCCGCCGCCACCCACGCCCGCAGCGCCTGGTTGATCTGGCAGATGTCGCCGCGCATGGCGTTGAAGCGCTCCCCGCGCGGGAAGATCTCGAGCACATGGATCGTGGCGCGGGGGCACTGCTCCGCGAGCGTCGAGGCCACCGCCTGCACGCCCGCGAGCGTGTCCTGGGCGTTGCTGGTGCCGTGCCCGAGGTTGTTGGTGCCGATCAGGAGCACCACATGCTTCGGCTCGAGGCGCGTGATCGGGGCCTGCGCCAGCCGCCAAAGCACATGCTCGGTGCGATCGCCCGAGTTGCCGAGGTTGAGCGCGCCGAGCGGCGCGATGTGCTTCTCCCAGGCGCTCTTGCCCGGATCCTCCCACGACTGCGTGATCGAGTCGCCCACGAAGACCACATGCACCGGCTTCGATTCGCGCGCACGCCGCAGCAGCTCATCCTGGCGCTTGATCGCCCACTCGTCGGTGCGCGGTGCGGGCACAAGCGATGCGGGCTTGCCGGCATCCTGCGTCGGGGAGAAGCCTGCACCTCCGCAGGCGAGGGCGACGCAGGCAACGAGAAGCGCGAACGGCGGGGTGGAGGTCAGGTGCATGCGTGCAGCATAAAAGCACCGCGCCCGCGTGGCATGCACGCGGGCGCGGGGAGTTGCGAAGTGGTCGGCTGGACCAGTGCAGTGGCCGGGATCGGCTTACTGGCAGGCACCCCACGAACCGAGCAGCGCCGCGAGGTCGCCGCCGTCGATGGCGCCGTTGCCGTCGATGTCGGCCGCACAGCCCGCGCAGGTGCCCCACGAGCCGAGGAGCGCCGCGAGATCACCGCCATCGACCGCACCGTTGCCGTCGATGTCCGCCGGGCAGGCAGGCGCCGAGGGCTGGCAGGTGAAGGTCACGGTTCCGGCGCCACCCACGTTCGCCTTGCTGCCGATGCGCACCCAGTACTGCTGGGCGTCGGTGGTCTCGAAGCTGACCGAGCTGGTGAGCGAACCGCAGCCCGCGCTGTCGTCGTTGCAGGCGAAGACGGCCGTTGCCGCAGTGGGGCAGCCGAGCGTGCCCTGGTAGACGACGATCCGCGTGTCGAACGCGGCGGCGCCGCAGGTGGAGATCGTCGCCGTGCCGTTGCACTCGGGCACATAGCGGAACCAGACATCCTTATTGATGGCGGTGCCTGCACCGTCGGTGCAGCTCGCAGCAACCGTCGGGGTGCTGGTAGTCGCACCCGTCGTGTCGAACGCATACGCGCCTGGCGTCACGGGGGTCGCGCTCACGCAGTCGTCGTTCGCGGGCGGCGGCGTGGTGATGGTGTAGCTGAAGGTGTAGTTGTTGCGCGTATCGGCGCCGAGGAACACCCGCATGAGGATCGTGCTCGAGCCCGTGGTGTTGGTGTAGGTGAACACCTCGTTGTTGGTGTTGGCCGTGCGCGACAGCGCGACTGCGCCACCGCAGGCACCGAACAACTCCAGATCCACGTCGCCATTGGCGTGGGTGAAGGTCATGTTCATGCTCATGGTCGCGCCTGCGGGCAGCGGGATCGAGTACCAGTCCTCGTCGAGGCGCTTGACGACCATATTGGTGTAGCTCGTCCCCACCGTGGTCGCGCGCGCGGCCGCACACGCATCGTTCGGCTCCTGCGCGTCGTCGGTGCCCACCGCGAGCGGCGTGGAAAAGCCCCCCGAACTCACGGCGAGATCCCAGCGGCCATAGCCGTCGTCGGCAGCGGTGTTCTGGCAGGAGCTGCCTCCGCAGGTGAGCACGCCGTACATGCGCTTGTCGCTGTCGCGATAGATGGCGCTGCCCGAGGAGCCGCCCTCTGTGATGCCGTTGTTCCAGGAGAGCGAATTCCAATTCGTGCCCGGCGTGCCGCACGGGAACGAGCCCGCGTTCTTCACGCCGAACGAGATCGCCTGCGGAGCGCCACCGGGGTGGTGCAGGCCGGTGGAAGCCGTGTTCACGCCGGGGTTCTGGTTGGTCCAACCCACCCAGAACGCCGTCGTCGGCAGCGTCGGACGCGCCATCAGCAGCGTGCAGTCGCTGGCGAGGTGCGTGACCGTGAGGTCGGCTGCGGTGATGTTGGTTCCAGCGGACACCGCGGCGTTGCAGGTGGGAGTCCGGTAGAAGAAATTGAACTGGCAGGAGTTGGCCTCTGCCGTGGTGGAGATGCAGTGATTCGCGGTGGAGACGTACGGAGTCTCGTCCGCCGCCGTCGTCGCAGTCAACTGTCCCGAGCAGAGGAAGCCGCCGAACAGCAGGCGGATCGTGCCATTCGACTCATTGGCCCACGTCGCGAAGCAGGACGGCTGGTTGTGGCAGTTGCCCGCCACGCCGCCATCGCCCGCGTTCTCGAAGGCGCCCGGGAAGATGTCGCGGTAGCCGTGGTAGTAGTCGACGCTGGCGAAGGGAAGCCCCTTCACGCGCGCGCCTGTGGGCACGAACCACTCGATCAGCGTGCGGCTGCCGGGAAGGCACAGTCCCCACGCCGTACCGTTGTCGAACTGGCCATCGTCCTCGATCGGGCCGACGGTCGAGTCGACCATGCCGGGAACCGAGACGCGGAGCTGCTGGCCCGCGGGCAGGTTGATGCCCTTGAATGCGAGGCTGGCGTTGGCAGCGTTCATCGAGGAGACCTCGAGGCGCCACAGTGAGCCGCCGGGAACAGAGATCCACTCGCCATGCTCCATGGCGATGTCGGCGATCACGGGCACCGCGAAACGCAGCGGCTTGGGTCCGTTGCCGTGTCCTTCGGCTTCGTCCTGCGCGATGAGGAAGTCGTGATCCTCCGCGGGCAGCACGAACTGCGGCGCCGGGATCGCGTCAAGCCCGAACTCGGACGACAGCGACTGGATGCGCTCCTGGTCCTGCCACGGCAGTCCGCGCACGGCGTGGCCATCGGCCTCGCTGGTCACGAACTCTCCGGTGCCGACCTTCGGCGGTGCCTTCTTGCCCGCGTCAGCGAGCGCAAGGGTCGTCGGGAGCAGAAGAACGGTCGTCGCAAGCAGCATCGGTCGCATGCAGATCTCCAGATGTCGGGGCTCAATCGGTCGGGCGCAAGTTGCGCCAGAGACGTGGCGGACGGAACGGACCCGCCCGGAAACGGACAACAGGCAGCGCGGCCCTCGCTGCTTACGGGAACCTACCCGCTCGGGATCCCGATGCAATCCGAATCCGAAAAAGAACAGGACCCCGAACGAGTCGGGGTCCTGAAATCATGCGGTCGCGTCTTTGGGGAAAGAGTCGTGCGTCCGAAGAATCAGACGCCAGCCGCCATCTTCTCGGCCTTCTTGCGGGCATCCGCAAGAGTACCGACGTACATGAACGCGCTCTCGGGGAGGTCGTCGCCCTCGCCGTTGCAGATGCGCTCGAAGCTGTCGATGGTGTCCTCGAGCGGGCAGGTGACGCCGGGGAGACCCGTGAACACCTCGCCGACGTAGAACGGCTGCGAGAGGAAGCGCTCGATCTTGCGCGCGCGGGACACGGTCAGCTTGTCCTCTTCGCTGAGCTCGTCGACGCCGAGGATGGCGATGATGTCCTGGAGGTCCTTGTAGCGCTGCAGGATGTTCTGCACGCGGCGCGAGCACTTGTAGTGGCGCTCGCCGAGGACCTGCGGATCGAGGATGCGCGAGGTCGACGACAGGGGATCGACCGCGGGGTAGATGCCCTTCTCTGCGATCTTGCGCTCGAGCACGATAAACGCGTCGAGGTGGCTGAAGGTGGTCGCCGGCGCGGGGTCGGTGAGGTCGTCTGCGGGAACGTAGATCGCCTGCACCGAGGTGATGGCGCCCTGACGGGTCGAGGTGATGCGCTCCGGGAGCGCACCCATCTCGGTCGCGAGGTTGGGCTGGTAGCCCACGGCGCTCGGCATGCGG
>CAIOCH010000537.1 GCA_903856525.1 uncultured bacterium
CAAGGCGTGAGCGCCGCAACGCCCCAAGGCGTGAGCGCCGCAACGCCCCAAGGCGTGAGCGCCGCAACGCCCCAAGGCGCGAGCGCCGCAACGCCACAAGGCGTGAGCGCCGCAACCCGCATCGGCGTGCTGGGCGGCGGCCAGCTTGGGCAGATGTTGGGGCTCGCGGCCATTCCGCTCGGACTCGAGTGCGTGTTCTACGACCCGACGCCTGATGCGCCCGCGCGCGTTGCGGGGCGCCATGTCTGCGCGGCGTGGGACGACCGCGAGGCGCTCGCACGCTTCGCCGAGTCGGTGGATGTCATCACCTTCGAGTTCGAGAACGTGCCCACGGCAAGCCTTGCGTTCCTCGCATCGCTGCGACCCGTGCGGCCTGGGGTTCGATCGCTCGAGCTCACCTGCGACCGTATTCGCGAGAAGGAGTTCCTGCGCGATGCCGGCGTACCCGTGCAGCCCTTCGCCTCGGTGGACTCCCAGGCGGACCTCGATCTCGCGCTGGCCACGGTCGGGCCGCACGGCGTGCTCAAGACGCGCACGCTCGGCTACGACGGCAAGGGTCAGCGCGTGGTGCGCACGGCTACGGAACTCGCCCCCGCGTGGAACGACCTCGGCTGCCGCCCCTGCATCTACGAGGCGTTCGTGCCCTTCGACCGCGAGGTGTCGGTGATCGCCACGCGCGCGCTCGATGGCTCGACCGTGGTCTACCCGATCGTCGAGAACCTGCACACGCACGGCATCCTCTTCCGCTCCATCGCGCCCGCGCGCATCCCCGACGCGCTCGCCGCCGCCGCCACGCGTCACGCGCGCAGCGTGCTCGAAGGGCTCGGGCACGTGGGCACGCTCGCGCTCGAGATGTTCGTGGCCGACAACACGCTGGTGGCCAACGAGATCGCCCCTCGCGTGCACAACTCGGGCCACTGGACAATGCAGGGCGCGCGCACCAGCCAGTTCGAGAACCACATGCGCGCCGTCGCGGGCCTGCCGCTCGGCGACGCAGGGGTGCACGGATATGCCGCCATGGTCAACCTGATCGGCGGCGTGCCTCCAGTTGCGGAGGTGCTGGCGCTTCCCGGCGCGAGCGCCCAGTACTACGGCAAATCGCCGCGCCCCGGCCGCAAGGTCGCCCACATGAATGTCGTGGCCAGCACGCGCGAGGAACTGCTCGCGCGGCTCGAGCCGCTCGAGGCACTCGCACGCCGGGTGAACATGCTCGCATGAACCGCGTCGCCACGTCGCTCCCCGTCCTCGCCGCCCTGCGCGCCGCGCGATCCGCATGCGCGTGGATCCTGGTCGCATCGGCGTCCATCGCGCCAGCCTGCGCCTCGGTGCCGAGCGCGAAGGACGTCGCCCGCATGGGCGTACATGCACTCGTGGGCACATGGACGAGCGAACTCGACGAAACCACGCTCACGGTGCGAAAGGACGGCACCTTCGTCGTCGAACGCCCCGCGCGCGGCGAACGCCCCGCCGCGACGGTCTCCGGTCGCTGGCACCCGAGTGGCGATGCGGTGGTGCTGGTGAACGATGCCTCCGCGGCGGCGTGCGCCAACGTCGAGGGCACCTACACACCAGAGATCGTGCGCGACACCGTGCGCTTCACGCTGGTTTCCGACGACTGCCCGCCGCGCGAGGAGCACATGGCGTGGCCCTGGCGCCGCTGAAGCGGCGCCATACGGTGGGTCGCTGAAGCGGCGCCATGCGGTGGGCCGCTGAATCGGCGCCGTGCGATGATCCGCGCCACCGCGCGGGACGATGAGCCGCGGGGCGCCAAGGCGCGGCGAGTCCGAGGATGTAGTCAGGCAGCCGGAAATGAACGAGGCCCCGCGTGTGCGGGGCCTCGGGGTGGACTCATGGGTTGGATCGGCTCAGCTCGCCTCGGCGCGCGGATGCGCCTTGTCGTAGTCGGCCCGCTTCTTGCCCTGCGCCAGGTGCGTGTACACCTGCGTCGACGAGAGCGACTGGTGACCGAGCAGCTCCTGCACCGCGCGCAGGTCCGCACCGTTGTTGAGCAGGTGCGTGGCGAACGAGTGGCGGATGGTGTGGGGGCTGATGTCCGGGTCGAGACCGACCTTGACGAGGTACTTGGCGACCTTGCGGCGCACCGAGCGGCTCGACAGGCGCGATCCGTGCTTGTTGACGAAGAGCGGCGCATCGGGGCTCGACACGAGGCCCGCCGCACGCATCTCGGCGTCGAGCATGTCGAGGTAGTGGCGCAGGCTCTTGAGCGCGTGTGCACCCAGCGGGACCAGGCGCTCGCGGCGGCCCTTGCCACGGATCACGATGCACTCGTTGGGCTCGTTGAGGTCGCCGCGGTTGATGGCCACGACCTCGCTCACGCGGATACCCGTGGAGTACAGCGTCTCGAGGATCGCGCGGTCACGCGCACCCAGGAGGTCGGTGTCCTCGGGAGCCGAGAGCAGCCGCTCGACCTCGTCGACGGTGATGGCCTTGGGAAGCTTGCGCGCCTGCTTGGGCGTGCGGATGAGCGTCATCGGGTTCGACGAGGTGAAGCCGCGCTTCTCGAGCCACTTGTGGAAGCTCCGCAGCGTGGCGATCTTGCGCGCCATGGTCGCGGGCGAATAGCTCTGCTCCGACAGCTTGGTGAGGAAGCCGCGGATGCGCTCCACATCACAGCTGAGGATCGACGCCGTGATCGACGCAGGCACCGGCTTCTTGGCGCCGGCGGCGTCGAGGGCGGCCTGCTCCGACTTCATGTCGACGCGGGTCTTGAGCTCGCCCTCGAGGAACTCGACGAACTGGCGCAGATCGAGCCCGTAGCACCGCGAGGTGTAGGGGCTGAAGGCGCGCTCATCGATCAGGTACGACAGGAAGCGCTCGACGATGGGAAGGTTCTCGTTCATGGCGGTGCCTTGGGCTTTGCCTTGCGTGGCGGAGGGACTCGGTCGTTTGGGATGCCCCGTGCATGACGGGCTCCGGCTTGATCTGCTCGGGTCTTCGACTCTCAGGTCATCCTTCCGGGCACGGCTTGGTTTCCCGACTCCCTCTCTGTCCGGAACTGGCGGGCCCCGCATGCGGGTCCCTATTTGGCTATCGGCCCGATGGCCGTATTGGTTCACCTATTTTTCCGCGGACCCTGCGAAACAGGTCTCGGACCCTGACGGGTCGCCAAAACGTAGGTCACCGCGGAGAAGACACTTGCACCAGATCACTTCGCGGGCGGCCTTTCGGCGCGTCCGCCCTCCAGGGCCACGCCAAGGCGCGCCGCCTCCTGCTCGAGCAGGTCGCGCGTGAGCACATACGCCCCAAACCGACTGAAGAGATCGATCCGCATCTCGTAGGTCTGGACACCCAGGGGCGAGTTCGGATCGAATCGCCCCTGAGCATAGCGCTCGAGTTCCGACAAAGTCTCGTGGTTGCGTGCGTCGAACACGCGGGAGCCCTGCGAAACCTCGGCCTGCAGCTTGGTCGCGGCCGCCCCACCCGTGGATTCGGCGGTGGGCATGGTGAGCTCCTTGAGATCGATGGGCCGCCGATCGGCGCCCTCGGACGCGGCGATGACCTCCACAGCGGCGCCAAACCGGAGCGGCTTGTAGGGACTCCAGTCGGTGACCGTCCCAAGCACCAGCCCGTCCACCTGCAGCGTGCGCATGAGCGTGGAGGCCTGCTGAAGGTCGCGGATACCCGTCATTCCGAGCGACTTCATGGCCGCAAGCGTTCGATTGAGCGGGAGGCAACGCAGGCCATCGACCTGCTCGATCTCCGACACGAACCGGTCGGCGACAGCGGCACCATCGACGCCCGAAACGCCCGACTCGTTGGCGAAGGGCACGACCGCCCACACGCGCTCAGCCGCGTACGGCGCCTTGAGCACGACGGGTTGGGCCAGCCGAGACTGACACCCCATGAGCATGGACGGCAGGAACACCGCGGTGGCGAGCAAGGAAAGCGTGGCAGGAAGCGTCCGACCCATGATGGGGATATCGGTCGCAATCCCCGTGCCAGATGAGGACGCCCGCACAGGACAGGCAAGCTGAGATCGGACAGGCGACCTGAGATTGAACCTGAGATTGGACAGGCAAGCCCAGATTGGACAGGCAAGCCAAGGCTGGACAGGCAAGCCAAGATTGGACAGGCAAACCCAGGTTGGACAGGCAAGTCACGCCCAAACCGCCGGTTCAATCGTCCGTCGGCCGCAGCAGATCGGGAGTACCGTCCGCGGACGCGCCAGCCGGGGGCCGC
>CAIOCH010000538.1 GCA_903856525.1 uncultured bacterium
GGCACGCTGCACCCGCGGGCGCGGCACGCTGCACCCGCAGGCGCGGCACGCTGCGCATCGCAGGCGCGGCACGTTTCGTCTTCCTCCGCGGCATGAGCCCGCACGATTCCCCGCCTGAAGGCGATGCGGGCAGGGCTAGGGTCCGTCGGTCCGGGAGGTTCAGCCGACCCTCGCGGATCAAACAAGGAGGACCGCATGTCCAGCATCCTGAGCCAGTCCGCCGAGCTCTCCCGCACCGAGCTCGTCGAGTGGATCGTGGCGTGTGCACTGCTGGTGGTGGGCACGAGCCTGCTTGTGCGGGCGAGGTTCTGGATGAACGCGGCGTCCACGAGCCTGGGCCATCCGCTGGTGCCGCTCTTCTCGGGGCTCTATGCGCTGCTCATGGGCCTGGTGGTCGTGGTGCTGCACAACCTCTGGGTGGCGGATGCGCGGGTGATCGTGACGATCCTCGGGTGGGTGGCATTGACGATCGGGGTGATCCTGCTCGTCGCACCCGAGCTGTATGCGGCGCTCCTTCGCAGGATTCCGCTCACCCCGGGATTGGTGGCGCTGCGGGGGTTGGTGCGCATCGCCCTCGGCGGGGCGGTGGTGGGTTATCTGCTCACGCAGGGGTAGGACAGAGCAGGGGATTGGGCGAGGCCGAGGGGCGGCGAAACGCGGACATTTCTATCCGCAATAGGCCCGCGGCGTGTGATCGGGGGCTATCTTTGCCGATAGCAGGAGCCCACCATGACCCCGACCACTTTCGCCACCGGTAGCGCCATCGCCAGCAAGATCGACATGCAGAACCGCCTCTTTGCCGAGCTGAGCGCGATGTTCGGCAGGGAGGTTCCGCTGTACGACAAGTCGCTGCTGGTGAACAAGGCGAGCAACCAGACCGTCTGCGCGCTGCTCGCCAAGCTGCACCCCGGGTTCGCCATGAGTGACGAGGAGCTCGACCGCACCAGCGGCGAGCGGCACGGCGCCATCCGCATCGGCCGGCCCGACGAGTACCGCTGGATCGGGCGGTTGTTCGCGTGCTTCGCCATGGAGCCGCACAACTTCTACGACATGACCAACGTGGGCGCCAAGAGCCAGCCCATCATCGCCACCGCGTTCCGCTCCACGCTGCGCCCCGAGCACCGCGTGTTCAGCTCGGTGCTCATGACGAACTACTTCGACCCCGCCACGCGCGAGCGCATCGAGGGGCTCGTGGGCAAGCGCACGGTGTTCAGCGACCGCGCCAAGCAGCTCATCGAGAAGAGCGAGCGCGACGGCGGGCTCGACTGGAACGACGCCAACGCGCTCATCAAGGAGTGCACCGAGCGCATCTTCAAGTGGACAGGCAAGGCGCGCGACCACGCGCTGTACGCGGAGCTCTCGGCGGCGGGCTTCAAGATCGCGGCCGACATCAGCTGCTTCCAGTCGCACCACCTGAACCACCTCACGCCCAACACCTTCTGCATGGACCTGTACACGGCCGCGATGAAGCACTGCATGGGCGAGGTCGATGCCGCGTGGTTCGAGGCCCGTGCCGGCACCGTGCTCGCGCGGCTCGTCCGGCAGGCCGACCACGACTTCATGAAGCTGCACTTCAAGCACGTGCCGCTCGAGGAGATCGCCGCCTTCAAGTCCGGAAGCGTGTCGGCGGCCGACATCGGCGCTGCGGCGCGCGCGCTCGCCTCCACCTTCACGGGGCCCAGCTTCGCGCTTGCGAAGCTCAAGCACGCAGGGTTCAAGGACTTCACCGAGGGTCCGAGCGAGGACACGCCCGTGCTGCTCCGCCAGGATGCGTACAAGGCGCTCACCGAGCCCGTCGAGTTCACCGAGAACGACGGCACCGTGGTGCAGAGCACGCACACGGCGCGGTTTGGTGAGATCGAGGAGCGCTTCTACGCCTGCACGCCCAAGGGGCGCAAGCTGTACGACGAGTGCCTTGCCGTGGCCGATGCGGCGCGCGAGAAGGACCCCGCGTGGCCCAAGCGCGACATGGCGGGCTACGAGGCTGCCTACGCCAAGCCGTTCGCGGTATTCCCGAAGACGCTGGTCGAGTTGATCACGGGCGGCTTCGTGTACGCGCGCTTCGTGGCCACCCCGGCGGGCGAGGCGAAGGGCGTCGCTGCGCGCAATGCGGGCGAGAGCCTTCCGACCGACCTCTTCGAGCTCGTCCGCATGGGCTACGCCGACTACGAGGGCCTGCGCTACGAGGACTTCCTGCCCGTGAGCGCCGCGGGCATCTTTGCCTCGAACCTGCAGCAGTACGGCACCAAGTCGACCGCGGCGGTCAAGCCGACGTACACCCAGGCCATGCTCGAGGAGATCCTTGGCAAGCGCATCATCGACGCGACCACGGTGTACGCGGGCGTCGAGGCCGAGTCCAAGCTCGAGACCTACGGCAAGCTCGGGCTGCTGGAGCGCATTCCCGCTGCGGAGCGCGCGGAGCTCGAGCGAGCCGTCGCGGCGTATCGCGGGATTTGAGCGCTCTTCGGCGTGATCGCATGCGCGCGGCGTGAACGCATGCGCGCGGCGTGAACGCATGCGCGCGGCGTGAACGAATTCGCGCGGCGTGAGCGCATGCGCGCGGCGTGATCGCATGCGCGTGGCGTGATCGACGTCGCCGGGCGGGGTCGGGGACGCATCCCCTTCGGTTCTGCGCGTACACGCCCTTACGGTGGGTCCGTGCAGCGTCGAGGAGCGCATCTGCGCTCCCTGCACAGCTCGGATCATCGGAGAGGGA
>CAIOCH010000539.1 GCA_903856525.1 uncultured bacterium
ACAAGCGGCGCCACGGAGCAGGCGGTCGATGACGCGTGCGCGAAGCGCGTCGGCGACGCGGCGCGCGCGCATGCGGTCCTCGAGGGAGAGCTCGTCGCCCGCAAGGCTTGCGGCGAGGATCTGCTGCTGCGACTCGTTGTCGAGCGCGGCCATCGTCTGCGCGGCGGCGAGATAGTGCGGCGCTGCGTTGGTGAGGTCGGCGGGGCTGCGGGTTCCGTTGGCGAGCGCCTCGAGATGCCCGTTGACGACCGCGTACTCGTGCTCGAGCGTCGCGAGCCGGTCGTGGACGCGGAGCAGGGCGGGTGCGAGGAGATTGAGAAACGGGCTGCGCTCGCCGGCAGCGACCGACTCCTCCAGCGCCGCGAGTGCGGCTTGACCCGCGGCGCGGTCTGGGTTGGCCATTGCCTCCTCCGCGGCGCGGAAGTAGGAGGCCGTGTCGTCGCCCGCACGCGCCAGCGCGGCGTCACTGGTCAGATCCACGCCCGGTTGCGGCTTGTTTCCGCCGAGCACCTCGTCGAGTTCCGCGCCGCGCGCGTCCTCCGCCAGCGCGGCGAGGCGGTCGATCTCGGACTGCAGCGCGCCGCCCTCGGAGCGCATGGCCTGCACCAGTCCGTAGTTGGCGCCGTCGCCGAGCTCGCGCGAGATGGCGAGCGCCTCGGTGGCGGCGGCGCGGTCGAGGAGTCCGCCGTCGATGGCCGCCTCGAGCGTGCGGCGCGCGGTGCCCGACTGGTACATCGCCACGAGCGACGAGATGGTCAGGCCGTCGCCCGCCGTGTGCATGGTCACATCGCGCTGGGCGCGGAGGAGCGCGATCATGGTGGCCGCGTCGCCGCGGCGCACCGCGTCGTTCGCGAGCAGACCCATGGTGTGCGACACACTGCGGAGCCCGGAGAGGTGCGGCAGCGTGAGGCGGAATCCCTGCGAGAGATCGAGCTGGCGCGGGCGGAGGCCGGAGGCGAGGCGCCGAAGTTCCGCACCGAACGGTGCCACGCGGTCGAGCCATTGCCGCGCGGCCTCGTTGGGTCCATCGAACGACGCGAGGGAATCCTCCGCGTCGGCGTCGAGGTCGCCGCGGACCTCGGACAGCTGCCGTGCCAGCCGCTCGAGGGCAGCGTCGGCCGTCTCCGCAGCCGGCGGCGCGGCCTGATGGGCGAGAACGCGCGAGGAGATCGCCAGCAGGAGAATGGTCGCGAGGCGCAGCATGGGCGAATCGAAGCGTATGGCGGCGATCAAGGCTCCGCAATCACCGCCGAAATGAGCGGATCCACTTCGAACGGCTGCGATCGCGGGGTACATTCGGTCATCCCCGATCGATCTGGAGTGCCCTCCGTGACGCGACATCCGAAGACCGAGAATCCCAGCGTTTCCGTGCCCGCACTGACGGTGGTGGGCCCTGTGTTTGCCACCGTGCTCGCGGTGGCGCTGCCCGCGTGGGGCCAGCAGTTCGTCGACCAGACCTCGACGCGCTTTCCCACGATCGCCGAGTACACCAACCAGTGCACGCTGGTCGACCTCGATGGCGATGGCGACAAGGACATCGTGTTCGCGAACGGGCAGAGCTACTCGACCCTGGGCGCGCTGCTCAAGCCGCGCGTGTACATCAACAACGGCGCGGGCGTGTTCGCCGACGAGACCGACGCGCGCGCGGCGGGCATCACGGGGTGCTTCCGCGGCGTGGAGGCGGGCGATGTCGACCGCGACGGCGACTGGGACCTCGTGCTCGCGCAGGACTTCAACCGGCGGCCGCTGCTCCTCATCAACAACGGCGCGGGCGTGTTCAGCGACCAGACGGTGACGCGGCTGCCGAACATCACCATGAGTTCGGCGCGCGCGCAGTTCGGCGACATCGATAACGACGGCGACCTCGACCTGCTCTTCTGCAACTCGGGCACCACGCGCTTCGCAGCGACGGGGCGGCCGCGTCTCTTCATCAACGACGGCGCGGGCGTGTACGCCGACGCGTCCACCGCGCAGTTCCCCTCGACCAACCTCGCGGAGCAGATGGACTGCGTGTTCGGCGACGTGGACAACGACCTCGATCTCGACTTTCACGTGGGCACGCGCGCCAGCGCCGCGAACTCGAGCCAGCTGTGGCTCAACAACGGCACGGGCGGATTCAGCCGCCTGGCCACCTTCGTGACCGACGCCACCTGCTATTCGTACGACTTCGGCGACATCGAGGGCGACGGCGACCTCGATCTGATCGGCGTGAACGCGGGTCCGACCAACACCGAGCTCCTGCTGCGCAACAACGGCGCGGGCACCTCGTGGACGGCGGTGAGCAGCCAGATCTCGCCCAATCCCACGGTCGACGACAACGACTCGCGCTTCATCGACTTCGACAACGACGGCGACCTCGACCTGCTGGTCGCGGCGCTGGGCGGGCCCGACCGCATCTACCGCAACACGGGCGCGGGGATCTTCGCGCAGCTCACGACGGGCATCCTGCCCGCGATCACCGACAGCTCGCTCGACATCAAGGTGGGCGACGTGACCGGCGACGGCAAGCCCGACATCATCACGGCGCAGGGCGAGTCGGGTGCGTTCCAGAACCGCATCTACATCAACACGGGCCCCGTCGACACCATCAAGCCCACGATCCAGCTGGTCGAGCAGGTGCCGTCGCGCACCACGGGTCCGTGGGTGGTGCGCACCGAGGTGTTCGACGGCATCACCAGCGACCGCGGCTACGACGACGACGGCGTGTTCCTGGTGTACACCGTGAACGGCGGCAAGCCGCAGACGGTGGAGATGCGCTGGTCGGGCAACAGCCTGTGGCGGGGTGTGATTCCCGCGGGCCTGCCTGCGTGCGCGACGGTCGAGTACTTCGTGCGTGCGCTCGACGTATCGGGCAACATCGCCAACAGCCCGCTCAAGTCGTTCGTGGTGGGTGGTTCGTGCGGCATCCCCGGCGACTTCGACGGCAA
Organism: uncultured bacterium; assembly: GCA_903856525.1. GTDB lineage: Bacteria > Planctomycetota > Phycisphaerae > Phycisphaerales > SM1A02 > QWPT01. The sequence goes on from CAIOCH010000539.1 coordinate 2,928, forward strand.
CGGCGTGGTGGACGGCGCGGATCTCGCGACCCTGCTCAACGGCTGGGGCGCGGGTGGCGTGGCCGACCTCAACGGCGACGGCACCACCGATGCGCAGGACATGGCGATCCTGCTCAACAACTTCGGTTGAGCGGCGCGCTATCCTCCGCGGCGTGAACAGCAACCCCTTCTCACTGGACGGCAGGACCGCCATCGTGTGCGGCGCCACGCAAGGCATCGGTCGCGCGGCGGCGGTGGAGTTCGCGCGGGCCGGCGCGCGCGTGGTGGTGGTCGGACGCAACGAGGACGGCCTCGCGAAGGTGCTCGACGAGCTGCGCGCGGTCTCGCCGCTGGCGCACGAGTGCGTCAAGGCCGACTTCGCCGACCTCGACGCCACCGAGCGCATCGCGCACGAGACGGCGGCGCGGCTGGGCGAGGTGCACATCCTGGTCAACAACACGGGTGGCCCCGCGGCGGGCGCGGCGATCGAGGCGAAGCCGCGCGACTACGTGCAGGCGCTGGCGATGCACCTTGGCTGCGCGCAGGCGTGGACGCAGGCGTGCGCGCCGCTCATGCGCCAGGCGGGCTACGGTCGCATCATCAATGTCACGAGCACCTCGGTGTTCACGCCCATCAAGGGGCTCGGCGTGTCGAACTCGGTGCGCGCCGCCATGGCCAACTGGACGAAGACGCTCGCGAGCGAGCTCGGCAGGTTCGGCATCACCGTGAACAACGTCATGCCGGGGTTCACCAAGACGGCGCGGCTCGAGGCGCTCTTCAAGGGCAAGGCGTCGCGCGGCGGCACCACCGTCGACGAGGTCGAGCGCGACGCGATCGGCACGATTCCCGCGGGGAGGCTTGCCGATCCGCGCGAGCTGGCGCTGGCGATGCTGTTCCTCGCGAGTCCGGCGGCGAGCTACGTGAACGGTGTGAACTTTCCCGTGGACGGCGGGCGCCTCGCGGCGCAGTGAGGAAGATGCGCATGCGCGAGGTCGATCACTTCATCAACGGCGGATACGAGCCCGCGCAGTCGGGCCGGCGCATCGCGCGCGAGGATCCCGCGACGGGCGAGCCGCTGCGGGCGATCGCGCGCGGCGACGCGGCCGACGTGGCGCGGGCGGCGGATGCGGCGTCGCGTGCATTCGCGGTGTGGGGCAGGACTCCCGCGGCCGAGCGCTCGCGCATCCTGCTGGCGATCGCCGCGGGCATCGACGCGCGGCTCGAGGAGCTGGCGCGCATCGAGTGCGAGGACACGGGCAAGCCGCTCGCGCTCGCGCGGAGCCTCGACATCCCGCGCGCGGCGGCGAACTTCCGCTTCTTCGCCACGGCGATCCTGCACGAGGCAAGCGAGAGCTTCGCCACCGAGCGCCCGGCGCGTGCGATCAACTACGTGCTGCGCAAGCCGCTCGGCGTGGTCGGCTGCATCTCGCCGTGGAACCTGCCGCTCTACCTCTTCACATGGAAGATCGCGCCCGCGCTCGCCGCAGGCAACTGCGTGATCGCCAAGCCGAGCGAGCTGACGCCGACCACGGCGGCGGTGCTCGGCGACATCGCGCGCATGGCTGGGCTACCTGCGGGTGTGCTGAACATCGTGCACGGACTCGGCGCCGAGGCGGGACAGGCGATCGTCGACTGCCCCGCGGTGCGCGCGGTGAGCTTCACGGGCGGCACGGTGACGGGCCGGCGGCTCGCGGCGCGCTGCGGCGAACGACTCATTCCCGCGTCGCTCGAGCTCGGCGGCAAGAACGCTGCGATCGTGTGCGAGGACGCGGATCTCGCGGTCGCGGTGCCCGAGATCCTGAGGAGTTCGTTCCTCAACCAGGGCGAGATCTGCCTGTGCTCGTCGCGCATCCTGGTGCACCGGGCGCGCATGAAGGAGTTCACCGAGCGCTTCACCGAGGCCGCGCGTGCGATGAATGTGGGTGACCCGCTGTCGGCGGAGACCGACCTCGGGGCGCTGATCTCGAAGGCGCACCGCGAGAAGGTGATGGCGGCGATCGACCGTGGCGTGGCCGACGGTGGCGTGGTCGCGTGCGGCGGCGCGATCCCGCGGAGCCTGCCCGCGCGCGTCGCGAACGGCGCGTTCCTGCAGCCGACGGTGCTGCTCGGGGTGCCGCAGGAAAGCGCGTGCGTGCAGGAGGAGACCTTTGGCCCGGTGGTGACGGTGCATGGCTTCGACCGGCACCGCGACGCGGTGGCGATGGCGAATGCCACGCGCTACGGGCTGGCGGCGAGCGTGTGGACGCGCGATCTGTCGCGGGCGCATCGGATCGCGGCCAAGCTCGACGCGGGAACGGTGTGGGTGAACTGCTGGATGCTGCGCGACCTGCGCGTGCCGTTCGGCGGCGTGAAGGACTCGGGCATCGGCCGCGAGGGCGGACACGAGGCGCTGCGGTTCTTCAGCGATGTGTCGAACGTGTGCATCGCCACGGGGGAGCCGGCATGAGCGCATCACCGCGGATCCGTGCAGCGACCGGGGCGGATTGCGAGGCGATCCGTGCGATCTACAACGAGTCGATCCCGAAGCGGATCGCGACTGCGGACCTCGAGCCGCAGTCGGTTGAGGCGCGGCGGACGTGGTTTGCAAACCGCGATCACGCGACGCGGCCTGTGCTTGTCGCGGAGGACGCCGATGGCGTCTGTGCGTGGGGGAGCTTCACGAACTTCAAGGACCGCGCGGCCTACGCGCCGACCGCGGAGATCTCGGTGTACGTCGCCGACCGTGCGGCGGGACGCGGCGTGGGGCGCGCCATGCTCGACGCGCTGCTCGAGCGCGCGCCCGCGTGCGGGATCGACCGCATCCTCGCGATCTGCTTCGCGCACAACGAGGCCAGCCTGCGGCTGTTCCGCTCGCGCGGGTTCGAGGATTGGGGCGCTTTTCCCGACGCGTGCGTGATGGACGGCGTGCGGCGAAGCGTGGTGATCCTCGGGCGCCGGTGCCAGGCACCAACCATGCACCACCCATCCGCCTGACAGGTGGACGCGGCACCGCCACGGCACACGATGGCATGATCATCAATCACGCCGCGAAGACCTCCACCAGTCGGCGAGCTGAGGTGCACGGCACGTGCGGGGTGCAGCAGGTTGGTGTCAGGTTGGTGCCAGGTTGGTGCCAGGCACGACCGCGATGGCCTTGACCTCGACGGCGATCGGTGTGGGGAGCGCCGTGATCGCGAGTGTCGTGCGCGTCGGGTTCGGGTTACCGGGGCCGGCGAAGTACTCGGCGTAGACCTTGTTGTAGATCGGGAAGTCGTTCTTCATGTCGGTGAGGAACACCGTGACATCCACGAGGTTCTCCCACGGGACGCCCGCGTCCTCCATCACGGCCTTCACATTGTCGAAGCACGAGCGGCACTGCGCCTCGATGTCCTTGGCGACGAGGCGGCCGTCGGGGCCGAGCGTGACGCCGGGAATCTCCTTCGATCCCCGCCTGCGCGGGCCCACGCCTGAGAGGAACAGCAGGTTGCCCGCGCGCTTGGCGTGCGGGTAGGCGCCCACCGGTTCGGGCGCGCGGCTGGAGACGACTGAATCGTTGCTCATGCGAGGGAGCGTAGCACGGCCCGTACGGG